>JANELJ010000251.1 GCA_024511395.1 Gammaproteobacteria bacterium
CTCTGATTGCCTATTGTCATAAAAAAGACAAGCCGACAATCAGAATAGATGAGAGTGATATGAAAACTCTCTGTATTTAGGTAAATGACTGGGTTCTTATCCAGATCTCAGGTTAATTATTCACAGCAGTTTAATATGGCAGATAGTGTAATTATTCCATTTTTGAATTACCGAGGAATAAACAGTATTGACCGGTTAATTATTAGTCATACTGACAGGGATCATGCCGGTTCATTTCAGCCGCTGTATGAGGGATTCAGCATTAAATCGGTTATGTCCGGAGAAGCGGATTTGCCAATATTTAATGGTTATCCAGTTAAAGGCTGTCAAAGCGGTCAGCATTGGGTTTGGGATGGTGTCAGATTTGAAATCCTGTCGCCCCTGTCAAAAAATGGCCTCGTAACTGAGGCTATAAAAAATAACAATAATCTTTCCTGTGTTTTACTTATAACCACAGCTAAACAAATACGCTACCTGCTGACCGGGGATGTTGAAAAGCAGGTCGAATGGCAATTACTTATGCATTATCCTGATTTAAAGGCCGATGTACTTCAGGTACCCCATCATGGCAGTAAAACCTCTTCAGGAACCGATTTTATCAACCAGCTTGAGCCGAAAATGGCATTGTTTTCCTACGGCTATCGCAATCGTTTTCACCATCCCTCAGAAAAGGTGGTTCAAAAATATAGAAAAAAAGCCGTAAAAATTTATACAATGGTGAATGGGGTTATTGATATTCAGTCTGATATAACCAATAATTCACTTTCGGTGATACAATACCGGGAGTTAAAACAACGTTTCTGGCATCGTCAGGCCCGAAACCTCTAGTGTTTAGTTTAGTATTTTCAATAAATAGGAACCTGTGTGTTTGAATTAATTGTTTCCGGCGGTTGGATCATAGCCCCGATTATTTTATGTTCTATTCTGGCCTTTACCATTATCGCAGAACGTTTCTGGACCTTACGGGAAAAGTCCATTGCACCATCCAATCTGGCCGATCAAATCATAAAGCTGCACAAAAAAAAACGGATAACCAATGAAGTTATAGAAAAGCTACATAGTGATTCTCCTCTGGGCAAGATTCTTGCCGCAGGCTTGCGTAATATGAATGGTGCCCGCGATATCATGAAAGAAAGCATTGAAGAAGAAGGTCGCCAGGTGGCTCAGGAGCTGGAACGGTTTTTAAATACACTGGGAACCATTGCCTCCATTACGCCTTTACTCGGTCTGCTGGGTACAGTTATTGGTATGATTAAGGTGTTTGCAGTGATCACCAGTCTGGGAGTAGGTGATCCTAAAGTGCTGGCCGATGGTATTTCTGAAGCTCTGATAACAACCGCTGCTGGTCTGTCTGTTGCCATTCCTACTGTTATGTTTTACCGCTATTTTCGTGGCAGAGTGGATGAGCTGTTATTAAAAATGGAAGCTCAGGCGGTTTACCTGGTAGAAGTTATCCATGGCGATCGTCAGGAGACAAAAGACTGATATGAATTTCAGGCATAAAACCCCCGAAGATCTGGACGTTAATATTACGCCGTTGATTGATGTGGTATTCCTGTTGTTAATATTTTTCATGGTTTCTACCACTTTTGACCGTCAGTCAGAGCTTAATATTGAACTGCCGGAAGCCAGCGGTGAGATTTCTGAAACTGAATCTCTTGATATTGAAGTTTTTATCGGTCCAAAAGGTGAATATACCATCAACGGCAAAACTCTGCTGAATACCCAGATAGAAAGCCTGCTCAGGGCCATGCGTGAAGTTGCTGGAGATAATAAAGAACCCAGAGTTATTATCAGTGCTGACAAAAATGCCACTCATCAGTCTGTTATGACAGCAATGGACGCCGCACGTCAGCTCGGTTTTCTGCATATCACCTTTGCTGCTGTCAAGCCCGAATAACAGGGCTCAAATATGAAGCCTGTGAGTGCATACTGGCAGAGTTTTAATATTGTCAGTATAGCTCTGGCTCCTGTCAGTTTTATCTTTTGTGCTTTAACTTTTCTGCGCCGACAGATGTATCAGTTCGGGCTTTTACGGGTCTATCGATCCCATCTGCCCCTGATTGTTGTAGGTAATATTTATATTGGCGGTAATGGCAAAACCCCGTTGGTTATTGAGTTGACCCGGCAACTGCAGGCTCAGGGATACCGCCCGGGTATTGTCAGTCGTGGATATGGTGCTCAAAATGATAAGCAGACAGTGCCATTTCCCCGTCGTGTACAGAATAATGATGTTCAGCTCTATGGTGATGAGCCGGTGCTGATACAGCAGGCGACAGGCTGTCCGGTTTTTATCGATCCGGTTCGCAGCAGGGCGGTACAAGCTATGGAACAACAGACCGATTGCAATGTCATAATCAGTGATGACGGCATGCAGCATTATGCCATGTACCGGGATATTGAGATTAATGTCACCGATGCCCGCCGCCAGTATGGTAATGGCTTATGTCTGCCTGCTGGGCCGCTAAGAGAGCCTGTGAGCCGTCTTAAGTCAGTCGATTATATTGTGTATAATACTTCCCGTGGTAAACTGGCAAAACCGGCTGATTTAGTGCCATCGCGAGATATTTATCCTAAAGTTTACACCATGGACTATAAATCAGGATTGCTCCAGAGTGTCGGCAGCCTGAACCCAGATCAGAGCAGTATGAGGCTGGATGATTTTAAAGCTAAAAATGTACATGCAGTGGCAGCTATTGGTGAACCTGATGCATTTTTCAGACAATTAAAACAGGCGGGTCTGAAAGTTATTGAACACCCATTTTCGGATCATTTTCAGTTTACGGAACAGGCGCTTGATTTTAAAGATCAAAAACCCATAATCATGACCCAGAAAGATGCGGTAAAATGCACCGCTTTTAATTTAAAAGATACTTGGTATCTTCCGGTACAGGCCGATATAGACAGGCAGTTCTATAGAGATATTGCCCGGCAATTGCAGTCCCCTAACAATTAAGGATTGCTGTTAATTTATAACACACAATTATTAAAAAACTTGAGAGTAAAACTATGGATAAAAAACTTCTGGATATTCTGGCCTGCCCAGTCTGTAAAGGTGAATTAAAATATGACAAGGAAAATAACGAACTTATCTGTGAAAAAGACCACCTGGCGTTCCCTATTCGCGATGATATCCCGGTTATGCTCGAATCAGAAGCCAGAACCATTGAGCCTTCAAAGTAATTCCAACATATGAATCGGCTGTAGTAATCGAATAATTTCTTTTTCAGAACTTAACAACGGCTTTATATATAAAGCCGTTGTTAAGTGTTGTGGTCTAATAGAACTGGACACTTTAATAAGAGATAATAACAATTAATTATTGAGGTGTCATAATGGTACAGAAACGAACATACAAACAATATTCTAAAGAATATAAAGAAGAAGCGGTAGCACTGGTTCCTGAACAGGGTTATTCAGTGCCAGAAGCGGCTAAATCACTGGGTAT
>JANELJ010000045.1 GCA_024511395.1 Gammaproteobacteria bacterium
TTTTTGATAATGTGCTACTTTTCATTTGAAGCCTTTTTGTTGATGAATAATTGCCTGAATAACAACTATTTGATCATCAAATTGGCTTCATTTCAATTCCTAAAGATCATACCTATGAATCTTTTCTGATTAAAATATAAACGGCCCCGGTTCCCCCGTCTCTGGGCTGGGCAGATGAAAAAGCAAGCACATCGGGGTGCTGTCTCAGCCAGATGTTGACCTTGTTTTTTAATACCGGCTGTTCAGAATTGGCTCGATAGCCTTTGCCGTGCACCAGCAGGACACAACGCATCTGCCGCTGCCGGGCAAACTGAATAAAGGCCTGCAGATCGTCCCGGGCATCATCACTGGTTAAACCGTGCAGATCATGGTGCTCTTCAATGGCCAGTTTGCCCTGGCGAAGTTGTTTCTGAAGTTTCAACTGCACACCGGAGCGGGCAAAAAAGATAAATTCTTCACCGGTAACATTAGCCGTTTCCCAGTCATCAGACAGCACACTGTTCTGCTTGAGTTCGGAATAATCATTTTTGTCCCGGAATGGACGGGTATTACGATTATGTGCATAGAGGTCAATACGATCATTTTTGAGCGGTTTTATCCCTTTTATTGCCTCCTGAAAACTGAAATCTTCATCATCTGAGTGTTTTTTACTCATAAATTCGTAAAATACCTGAAAAATAGCATGTAAATGTATGAAAAAAAGTCTGTTTTTAAGTATTATCCTACAGTATTTAGGATTATCTCATGTGGTTTGAGCAAAATAAAATAATTATCGACACAATGTATACAACTCTATGCATATTCTTGTAAGTAATGATGACGGTTACCTGGCTGAGGGGCTGAACTGCCTGGTGGAACACCTACAGAAAATTGCCAGGGTGACGGTGGTTGCCCCTCAGTTTGATCGCAGTGGTGCCAGTAATTCACTGACTCTGGACAGACCCTTATTACCGGAGCAGGCTGCAAATGGTTTTATAGCCATAAACGGTACTCCGACAGATTGTGTGCACATCGCTATTACGGCTTTATTGCGAGATGATCCCCCGGACATAATTGTTTCTGGAATAAACTGTGGACCAAACCTGGGTGATGATATTCTCTATTCCGGTACAGTTGCGGCTGCAACCGAAGGGCGCTTCCTAGGTCTGCCGGCTATTGCGGTTTCACTGGGTAGTTTCGAGGGCAATTATTTTTCTACCGCTGCCCAGGTAGTGGTAGACATTATCAGGAAACTGGAACAGGAACCTCTGGATTCGGATACTATTTTAAATATTAATGTCCCGGATATTGAATATTCACAACTGGAAGCATTTCAGGCCACTCGCTTGGGCAAACGGCATAAGGCTGAACCGGCGGTGGAAGCTGTCGATCCCCGTAACCGGAAAGTGTACTGGCTGGGGCCGGTTGGTGATGAAGCCGATGCCGGGCCGAGGACAGATTTTTATGCACTCAATAATAACAGGGTATCCATTACTCCCATCAAAATTGATCTGACCAATTATGAGCTGTTAAATTCTGTTGAACACTGGCTGGAAACCTTAAATGATATGAAAACAGATAATAACAATAATGGTACTTTTAAAAATAACCCTATCGACAGAAAAAAAGGACAGGATAAAGCGCAATGAGTCTATCCATTCATGGTGTAGGGATGACATCACAACGTACTAGGGACAGATTAATTGATATTTTAAGACAGCAGAATATTAAAAATGAAACCGTTCTAAGCGTCATTTCAGAAATGCCCAGACACCTTTTTGTTGATGAGGCACTGGCCAGCCGGGCTTATGAAAATATCTCACTGCCTATTGGACATGGCCAGACGATTTCCCAGCCCTATATGGTGGCTAAGATGACTGAGCTGCTTCTAGAAGGCGGCAATATTAACCGGGTACTGGAAGTGGGAACCGGTTCAGGCTACCAGACGGCTATTTTATCCAGACTGGTCAGACAGGTATTCAGTGTGGAACGGATCAAACCCCTGCTTGATAATGCTAGGGACAAGTTTCGTCAGTTCAGATTAAATAATGTGCTGACCCGTTATAGTGATGGCGGCTGGGGCTGGCCTGAAAAAGCACCTTTTGATGCCATCATTGTCACGGCTGCACCTGAAGAACTGCCTATGACTCTGCTGGAACAGTTAGTGGATGGTGGCAAGCTGATTATCCCCATGGGAAGGAAAGGAGAACAGGAATTGTTGTTTTTTAGAAGGCTTGGTAATAAGTTTCATAAAAAAACAATAGAAAAAGTAAGTTTCGTGCCTCTACTCAAGGGTAAAAGTGGGTAAATCTATATTTTTATTAACTCAGGTATTAATTCAGGGTATTGCTATTAATGAAGTTTTTTTCCAGGCTATATGACAAGGTTATGCAGTGGTCAAAGCATCCTCATGCGGAACGATATCTAGCGGGGTTAAGCTTTGCAGAGTCGTCTTTTTTTCCTATACCCCCGGATGTAATGCTGGCTCCAATGGCTCTGTCCAGAACGGACAGAGCTATACGTTATGCCCTGATAACCACTGTGGCATCGGTTGCCGGCGGTATGTTGGGGTATGCAATAGGTTTCTGGTTTTTTGATGTAATTCAAGCGTTTATAGCTGACGGTGGGCGATGGGAACAGCACTATTTAACCACTAAGGAATGGTTTGATAAGTGGGGCTTCTGGGCCATATTTATTGCCGGTTTTTCTCCTATACCCTATAAGGTCTTTACCATTACAGCGGGTATTATGGGGATGCTGTTTTTACCTTTTGTTATTGCTTCTGCTATAGGCAGAGGGTCACGTTTCTTTCTGGTTGCCGGATTAATGAAATGGGGTGGCAAGGAGATGGAGCAGAAGTTAAAGCATTACATTGACTTTTTGGGTTGGTTCGTTGTGTTTGTTGGGGTAATTGCTTATATTATTTAAAAAATATAAGTGTAACATGAAAGAAAATGATGCAAAACCTGTCTTGCTCCTGTACTTGCTACTGTTCCTGTATAAGTTACTGGATTATCATTGACAATGAATAGTCCTATAAATCTCGGACTTTTGTTGAAAATCCAGGAGACAGAATACCGGCAAATCATATTAAAACAGTTACCCGGGATGGGACGTCTGAATGGTTTTACGGGTTTTTTATTAATAACTCTGACCGCTTTTTTTTTAACGGTTTTTTTGTCGTCCTGTACATCGACTTATGCACCGGTTGAACAGCGAGGTTCAAAATATAGCAGTAAGAATTACCACAATGGCCCTTTACCGTATTATTATACGGTCAGAAAAGGAGATACCTTATATTCAACAGCCTGGAAATATGGGCTGGATTATAAACAGATTGCCTATAACAATCATATTAAATCACCTTATCGAATATATTCGGGCCAGAAACTTCGCATACGGCCAGCTTATTCAGGGCATACAGCTTCAAGTTACAAAAAAACAGCCCGGACTTCATCATCCGGTAGTTCAAAAAAATATGTCTCTAAAGGTAGTACAAAAAGTAGCTCAAAAACTAAAGTTTCAGGCAGTTCGGGACGCCATAATAGTAGCAGTAAATATAAACAGAAGTCTTCCAGCAAAAAAACAATAACGAGTACTAAAACTCGAAGCAGTAAAAAAAATACGGGCAGCCGTGTAAAACGTGGTAGCACGACAAAAGCGGTTAGTAAAAATAAAACCGCAGCGTTTAAGGGAAATAGACGCTTAAAGTGGATATGGCCAGTAAAAGGAAAAATTATTCAGCGCTATTCACCAGGAAGTGGTAAGAAGGGCATTGATATTAGTGCTCCCAAGGGAACCCTGATCAAGTCTGCAGAAGCTGGAAAAGTGGTATACAGCGGACAGGGTTTAGTCGGATATGGCCGGCTTGTTATTATTAAACATAATGATACCTATTTGAGTGCATATGCCCATAACCAGCAATTACTGGTTAATGAGGGTCAGTTAGTTAAAAAAGGGCAGAATATTGCCCATCTGGGACGTTCGGGAACCAATCGGTACAAGCTGCATTTTGAAATTCGAAAAAATGGCAAGCCTGTCAATCCGATCAGTTATCTGCCAAACCATTAATAAGGGGTGATTTAATGGAATCTAAAGATCATGGTCTGAAGACAATGACTACATTGTCTTCAGATACTTTGATCGAAGTGCTTGATACTGAGGATAATGACTTGGCTGTGCAGGCAACTAATATAACGGTTGATACCGATGCTTTTAATACTACGGACACTGCTTCCAGTTCTGTTTCAAAAGCGGCTGTAAAACCTAAAGCAAAAAAAAGAAAAGTGATTGCTGACAAAGAAACTTCCGGGCGTTCCCTGTCCAGAGGTGATATGGATGCAACACGCCTTTATCTGAATGAAATTGGCTTTGCTTCACTTCTTACTGCGGAAGAAGAAGTGAAATACGCCAGAATGGCTTAAAAGGGTATAGAAGAAGGCCGTAAGCGCATGATTGAATGTAATCTGCGCCTGGTGGTTTTAAAATTGCCCGACGCTATCTCAATCGAGGCCTGCCCTTACTGGACTTAATTGAAGAAGGTAATCTGGGTTTAATCCGTGCAGTGGAAAAATTTGATCCCGAGCGGGGTTTTCGTTTTTCTACTTATGCCACCTAGTGGATCCGTCAGACCATAGAACGTGGGCTGATGAACCAGACCCGTACTATTCGTCTGCCTATCCACGTAGTTAAAGAAATCAATATTTACCTGCAGGCTGCCCGGGAACTGACCCAGAAGCTGGATCATGAGCCTACTCCGGAAGAAATTGCCGAGGCGCTGGACAAGCCGGTTGAAGATGTTCAACCTGAATGAACGTATTTCTTCTATTGATGTACCTATGGGAACCGATGCGGATCGACCCTTACTGGATGCAATTCCTGATACTATTAATCCTGAGCCTTTTGCTTTCCTGCGCGATGAAAATATGCGTGACAATCTGGATAAGTGGATGCTTCAGCTTAATGATAAGCAGAGAGAAGTGGTGGAGCGTCGCTTTGGCCTGCATGGTTACGACACAGCGACCCTGGAAGAAGTGGGTAATGAGATTGGTGTAACCCGTGAACGTGTCCGCCAGATCCAGCTGGAAGCCCTGAAACGACTTCGGGAAATTCTGGAAAAAGACGGTTATACCAGCGAAAATCTTCTGCATCATGATTAACAATTAGAGTTCTATTCTGAAATTCGGGTATCTGCCCGTACTAAAAAAGCACATCAACAATGATGTGCTTTTTTTTGGCTTAAAGTTTGCATTATTCAAACTACAATGAATTATTTGCACAGAAATGAGTTGAATTATGGAACTACAGTCTCTTCAAACCTATATTTCTCAAATTTCCCGTTCACTGACTGAAAAGCCGGCGCAAAAAGATGAACCATTCTGGGGAAAGGACGGCTTTGATTTTGCCGATATTCTGGATATTATCAATCCCCTGCAGTATTTACCGATTATTTCCAAATTCTATCGCCAACAGACGGATGATGAAGCCAGTGAAGGTTCCAGATTGCTTGGTGGGGTGGTTTTTGGAGGCTTAATAGGGGGAATTGGCGGCGCTCTCAGTGCACTGACCAATTCGGTTGTAAGACATGAAACACAGCAGGATCTGGGGGATTATTTAATTGCTGAAATAATCCACAGCCATGTTAATAGTAATAATGTTAATAAAGGTGAAGAGCTGGCAACAATAAACAGACCGGACGGCTTGCAGTTTGAGGAAAATCCTTTTTTTGCTCAGCTGCTGGAACTGGAACAGGGCAGCCAGAAATATCTGGAATATACACCGGAAACTGAACTGGCAAGACAGCAGAAAATTCAAAGAATTACACAATGGGGTAAGGTTTAACGGCAATATATTGCCGCAAGGCAGGTAATAAAAATGGCTTTATTTGATTTTTTAAATTTAAAACTGTTTCATAAGGATCGCGCTACTGAAAGCCTGGAAAAACTGCTCCGGGAAGAGTTTATCTATCAGCTTAAGGATAAGAATAGCCTGACTATTTTTTCCTCTGATGGTGTACCCGTATTAACCCGGGCTGTAACTCTTGATAAGAAACGCGGCAGCCTGATTGTAGCGGAACAGTCACCGGATGGTATTTTAATTCTGGAACGCAATGATCCCGTTTTTGTGGAATCTCAAGCTAATAAAGAACATGAAGTGTATTCTTTTCACTCCAGAGTTAGTAATATTATTCTGGATGACGGTGATATCCTTTATGAAATACAGATCCCGGCCCGTATTGAAAAAGGTCAGCGCCGTAAAGGCTTTCGGGTCAGCATTGATTCCCCATCCATGGTGACTATCCGTGATTCGGTGTACCAGGGATAGGTCAGCAACCTGTCCACTAATGGTATATTATTTACCGTAGAAGGTTACTGGCCGCAACCTGTGGATGAAAATCCGCTGGTTCCCTGTCATATAGATATGGGGTTCCTGCAGCTGGACTGTCATGTGGATGTCCGCTATATCCATTTTGAGCCTTATCCTGCACGATGCACTTTTATTGGCGGTGAGATAAAACACCTTAATCCCAGGCAGCAGTACCAGCTGGACAATTACCTCCATGCCTAGGAGCGTATCTCTCAGCGTCAGAAAGCCGAGCTAAAATACTCTATGATTTGAGCCGTGATTGTAATATACTCAAAAGCTTTATTGCTGATTTATAGAGTTTAGGGAAAGTTTACAAATGAAGAAAAGTATCTGGTATTACGCTTCTCTGGTACCTCCTTTTGCGGCTGTTATAGGTTTAACTATGGTCTATCTTTCCTTTACCCAGCAATGGGGCGGCGGGGTTAAAATTGCAACGGTTATTGCCGTTTTTTTCTGTGAAATTGTCATGGTTATTTCGGCTTTTGGTGCTTTAACCTATATGAAACAGGAAAAAACACCCACCACTCGTAAAATTCTGTTTATGAATCTCAGTATTGCTGTGACCGGTGCTGTGCTCGGTATCTATCTCTTTTTGTCTCAATAATCCGCTTATTGAGTTATAATGAATAGTCTAGAAAGCCCTCTTAAAAAGTAGTCTTCATGCCTTTAAGTTATTCCCTAATACGCCGCCTTTTTTTTAGTATCGAAGCTGAAAAAGCGCATTTGCTCGGTTTGAAAATGATTAAACTGGTGTATACTATGGGCCTATCGTCGTTTATTTTCGGTAAACCGGTGTATGCTCCGGTAGAAGTCATGGGGCTGACTTTCCCTAATCGTGTGGGCCTGGCCGCAGGTCTGGATAAAAATGCCGATTTTATTAACGGACTATCCTCAGTAGGTTTTGGCGTTATTGAAGTGGGCACCATAACACCCAGGCCACAGCCGGGTAATCCACGACCGCGTTTATTTAGAATTCCAGAAGCCCAGGCTATTATTAACCGTATGGGTTTTAACAATAAAGGGGTGGAACATTTAATTGAGCAGGTGAAACAGGCGGATAGAAGCAATATTATTCTGGGTATTAATATTGGGAAAAATTTTGATACACCTGTTGAATCTGCTGTGGATGACTATAAGCATTGTCTGCAGGCGGTCTATCTCTATGCCGATTATATTACTATTAATATTTCATCCCCCAATACCCCGGGGTTGAGAACCCTACAGTTTGGTGATGAACTAAAACATTTACTGGAAACACTTAAATCTGAACAGACCGTTCTGGCAGAGCAAACGGATCGCTATGTTCCCCTGGCAGTAAAAATAGCCCCGGACATGGAAGATAATGATATCAAACTGATTGCCGATCTCTTACTGGAAAAAGGCATTGATGCGGTTATAGCGACAAATAGCACTATTTCCAGGGATGCAGTAAAAGGCCTGCCCAATGCAGAAGAGCAGGGCGGTTTAAGTGGTGTACCCGTATATCAGCAGTCTACCAATGTGGTTAAGGTGCTGGCTGAACAACTACAGGGAAAACTGCCCATTATTGCTGCGGGCGGTATTTTTTCTGCACAGGATGCTCAGGAAAAAATAGCAGCCGGGGCACAACTGGTGCAGATTTATACCGGCTTTATATACAGGGGACATGAATTAATTAAGGAATGTGCTGAGGCACTTTCCAGCTGAAGGCTCATTCTCAAAGTTTGTTTAAAAGACTGAAAACACTTATTTTAAAATAGTGAGCAAAAGAGGAAGTAATGAAAAGGTTAATTAATACCGTATCAATACTAACAATATTAACGGTACTGCTTATTCTTTCAGCCTGTGCATCGGTTGATTATTCTCAGGAAAAGGTGTTTCCTGAGGCAAAGTCCGATCAGGCGCTGATTTATTTTTACCGCACCCCCGGCTTTATCGGTTCCACCTATCGCTTTCAGGTTTCAGAAGGTAAACAGATTGTGGGTGCCATGGCGCAGGACAGTTATTTCTATGTTTTTGCCACAACCGGGAAGCATACTTATACAGTGGATGACCGTAATGAGGAACAGGGTTCTTCTATCACATTGGATGTTCAGGCCGGCAAAACCTATTATGTCCGGGTGGATGTAGAATACGAAGTGCTGGGGAGCAAGCCGATATTTACCGAAGTTTCTAAAGAGGAAGCCATGAAATTGTTGCCCAGCAGAAAATATGTGGTACCGGCTAAAGTGAATCCTTCAACCTATAATATCCATGCGGAACAATAAGCCCTAATATACAAACTATGCAAAAAGCAGCACAGATTGATTCACTGGAACTGACTGATTTTAATCAGGGGCTGTTTAATTTTCTGGATGCTTCGCCAACACCGTTTCATGCTGTACAGCAGCAGATACGCTTGCTTGAAAGCTCTGGCTTTAAGTTATTAAGCGAATCTGAGCAATGGAAGCTGGAAACGGGAGAACGTTATTATGTTACCCGCAACGGCTCGTCTATTATTTCCTTTATTTATGGTAAGGAAAACATTATTGAGACCGGTATCCGTATGCTTGGGGCGCATACCGACAGCCCCTGTCTGAAAGTTAAGCCTAATGCTGAAATTTCCAGTCAGTCCTGTTTAAAACTGGGGGTTGAAGTTTATGGTGGTGTACTGTTAAACCCCTGGTTTGATCGTGACCTGTCCCTGGCAGGCAAAGTGGTTTATCAGGACTCACAGCTAAATATTAAGTCAGCACTGGTGGATTTTAAAAAAGCAATTGCCAGTATTCCCAGTCTGGCTATACATCTGGATCGGGATGCCAATAAAAACCGCTCCATTAATGCCCAGACGGATATTCCGCCGATAGTTCTGGTGCAGGATTCAGAGCAGAAGAAAAACACCACATTAAATGACTTTCTTATAACTCAATTACTAAAACAGAATGTACAACAGGATATTGATAAAATCCTGGATTATGAACTGAGTTTCTATGATACCCAGCATGCTGCCTATGTGGGGCTGGAAGATGATTTCATCGCCAGCAGCCGTCTGGATAACTTACTGAGCTGTTATGTTGGCACCCGGTCATTAATGGCGGCTGATAATGCGGTCACCAGCCTGCTGATCTGCAGTGATCACGAGGAAGTAGGCAGTACCTCCAGCTCCGGTGCACAGGGGCCGTTTTTAAAATCCGTACTGGAACGCTTGGTTGATACTAATGAACAGTTAAGCTGTCTGATTGACCGTTCCATGCTTATTTCTGCGGATAATGCTCATGGCATACATCCTAATTTTTCTGATAAGCATGATGCAAATCACGGCCCTCTGATAAACCATGGCCCGGTTATTAAAACCAATGCTAACCAGCGCTATGCGTCCAATAGTGAGACTACAGCTCTATTTAAAGTAATGGCTGCAGCGGCGGCAGTACCTCTGCAGAATTTTGTGGTACGCACCGATATGGGCTGCGGCAGTACCATCGGCCCAATTACGGCCGCAGAAATCGGTGTAAAAACCCTGGATATCGGTGTTCCCACCTTTGCCATGCATTCAATCCGTGAATTGGCCAGTAGCAAGGATGGTTGGTACCTGTTTAAAGCCCTGAAAAACTTCTTTAATGCTGACTTCCCAATTACAATAATTACTAAAACCTAAAAAATGCTCATAGGTATGATCTTTAGGAGTTGAAATGAAGCCAATTTGATGATCAAATGGTTGTTATTCAGTGAGTATAATTACAAAACTGAAATGTAATCATCCTGTTCTGGCCAGTTTTGATAAATTAACCTGAATTCTGGATAAGAACTAAAAAATATTGAACTAAATGCCTGTTTCTCGATCAG
>JANELJ010000252.1 GCA_024511395.1 Gammaproteobacteria bacterium
CCATTATTTTAATCATTGAAAAATAATTGTTTTTTTTGATCCCAATCAACTGCAATGGCACATAATTTGCGCTACTATTCAGACATAGCTTAAATAAAATATCCAGAAACATTGATTATTCAGCCATCCGGCACTATTTTTAATAATGAAAGGACATGATTTTTAGATCTGACTTTTGCATCTGACATTAGTCAGGTTTAACAAGCAGGCAGGTATTAACGCTGTAATATATGAAACAATCCCTCCAACTACGTCTGGGTCAACAACTAACAATGACGCCTCAATTGCAGCAGTCGATCCGTTTGTTGCAATTGTCCAGCCTGAATCTTCAACAGGAAATACAAGAAGCTCTCGACAGCAATGTCATGCTGGAAGTCGATGAGAGCAATTCTAATACTAACGATTCTGGCACTGATGATAGCCCATCTTTACAGAATAATACCCTGGAAAAAAACAGTTCCGAACTGAATAACACCGATACATCCGGTGATGATTTCATGTCTGAAGCCAACTCTGAACAGGTTGACTTCGAAAACACTCATAATAATATTCCTGATGAACTGTCTACCGATTTTAACTGGGATGATGTCTATGATACCGGCCATCAATATACTGCCGGGCAAAGCAATACCAGCAGCTGGAATGGTGATGACACCAGCCTGTTTGAAAATAACGGTAAAACTGAGGACAGCCTCAGGGAACATCTGCTCTGGCAAATGGAAATGACACCATTCAGTGACACGGATCGTGAAATTGCTAACGCCATTATTGACACCATAGATGAAGCCGGTTACCTGACCCAGTCGCTGGAAGAACTGCTGGAATCTTTTCCGCCCGAACAGAAAATTGAACTAGATGAACTTGAAGCGGTCTTACATCAGGTACAGAATTTTGATCCTCCGGGCGTAGGCGCAAGAGACTTACAGGAAAACCTTCTCCTGCAGTTAAAACAACTGGATGGTGAAACCCCTTGGCTGCAGGAAGCCAGAATTCTAGTTTCCAGACATTTAAACCTGCTGGCCAACCGTGATTTCACCACTTTAAAACGCAGAATGAAACTGGATGAGAAGCTCCTGGCCCAGGTTATTGGTCTGATAAAGAGTCTCAGTCCTCGACCCGGCAGCCATATTTCAGATAACCGGCCGCATTATATTACACCGGATGTCTATGTCAGAAAAATCAAGGGTGACTGGTATTGTGAGCTGAATCCCGATTCAGCGCCCACCATTAAAATTAATGAGCAATACCTGAACCTGATTAAGGATGCAAAAAAAGACAGTGACATGAACTCCATTAAGGATCATCTGCAGGAAGCCCGTTGGTTTATAAAAAGCCTGCAGAGCCGTAATGAAACCTTATTAAAAGTGGCCCGCTGTATTGTTAATTTCCAGAAGGACTTTTTTGAATATGGTGAAGAACATATGCGAGCACTAGTACTGGCGGATGTGGCGGAGGTAGTGGGAATGCATGAGTCTACCATTTCCCGGGTCACCACCCAGAAATATATGCATACTCCCAGAGGCATTTTTGAGTTAAAATACTTCTTCTCCAGTCACGTCAATACTGCCAGTGGCGGGGAAGCCTCGGCTACGGCCATCCGGGCGATTATTAAAAAGTTAATCAACCAGGAAAACAGTAAAAAACCGCTTAGTGATAATAAAATTTCCACTATACTGGCAGAACAGAATTACAAGGTGGCGCGTAGGACAGTTGCAAAATACCGCGAATCCATGTCCATACCGCCTTCAAATGAAAGAAAAAATATTGCCTGATGGGTCATACCCGATTAATGGCATCACACAGGTGAGGCAGCCAATATCCTACTGCCTAATCACCGTTAACGAGGAGCTAATCTTATGCAAATAGATATAACCGGACACCATATCGACGTTACCGATTCCATGCGTGACTATGTTAACCAGAAAATGGAGCGTGTTGAACGCCATTTTGACATCGTGAGCAATGCTCATGTTATTTTAACGGTAGAAAAACAACGTCAGAAAGCAGAAGCGTCACTTATGGTTAAAGGTAGCAAGGTTTTCGCCGAAGCTGTTGATGAAGATATGTACGCCGCCATTGACAAGCTGATTGACAAGCTGGATCGTCAGGTGAAAAAACATAAAGAAAAAATGACCGATCACCGCCGCGGTGAAGTCAGCCTTAAGACTCACGAACTATAATTGCTAGCCGGCTATGAGCCTACAGGCTCATAGCCGGTCTGATTACCTTACTCTTACCTTATGAAATTCAACAATTTGCTCAAACTTGATCAAATCCGCCTCAATATCACCGCCGGCAGCAAAAAGAAGGTGCTTCAGGTGATCAGCGATATTGTTGCTGAAAATTACCCTGAATACAATGCCAATAAAATATTTGAACTGCTGATTGAACGTGAACGACTTGGCAGCACAGGTATTGCTCATGGCGTAGCACTGCCGCATGGCCGGCTGCCAGATTGTCAGGAACCCATCGGCATTTTTATCTCCCTAGCTGAAGGGGTAGATTTTGATGCCATTGATCAGGAACCGGTCAAATTACTGTTTGCCCTGCTGGTTCCGGAAAACTCCACCCAGGAACACCTGGAAATTCTGGCCCGCCTAGCTGACTTTTTTCGCCAGGACAAAAACCGCCAGATCCTGGAAAACGCCACCTCTCCCGAAACCGTCTATAACCTGTTAATCAATATTTAACCGCCATGACAGCGGCTCTGCCCTTACATGGTACGCTCATTGAGTATCTGGATATGGGGATTTACCTTATTGGTTCCAGCGGTAGCGGTAAATCAGAAACTGCCCTGCAGTTAATTGATAAAGGCGCCCGCCTGATTTGTGATGATGCCCCTTTATTAAACCTCAGTGCAGAAGAAACCGGCAGCAGCCACCAGTACGCCGTAACAGGGCATTGCCCGGAAGGTTTTTTGGGACAAATGCATATCCGCAACCTGGGTATTGTCAATATTGACGAACTGTTCGGCCGAGAACGGGTTAAAAACAGCCAGCGTATTGATTTTATTATTGAAATCAGTCTAACGGAAGATTCTGATTTATATAATACTCAGGAACAATACCGTTACTGGGCATTTCAGTCTCAGCAGATACCCGGTATTCAGCTTTATCGCTCTGCGGACCAAAATATGGCCTTAATGGTGCATACCGCAGTTTTACAGTTTAAAGCTATACCTGCATATAAACCTGAATAATACCGTTTTAAGCCTAACATCAAGCTAGGTTTAAAGCGGCTGATTGTTCTGGTTTGATAAAATATCCCATCAAACCGGAAATAATTTTGAGCCACAAAAGCCGGAGCTTATTGAGGATCTTTCTTAAGTTAACCTGAATTCTGGATAAGAACTAAAAAATATTGAACTAAATGCCTGTTTCTCGATCAGATCATTTAATGACCAAATCAAATGAATTTGAACAAGGAACAGGCAAGTGACTAC
>JANELJ010000253.1 GCA_024511395.1 Gammaproteobacteria bacterium
TTTGTGGCTCAAAATTATTTCCGGTTTGATGGGGTCTTTTATCAAACCGGGGCAATCAGCCGCTTTAAACCTGGCTTGATGTCAGGCTTAAAACGGTATTATTCAGGTTGAACTAAATAAGGAAACCGTACACCTGTATGGACGTGAACAGCAGGTTAATTACCGAACAGCGGTGGCTAAAGCACGCTTTCTGAATGGTCAGTCGGTATGCTTTGTCTGGTGTGAGTTTGAGGACTCTAAAGGGAAAAAAAGACCACGTTTATTACTGTCAACAGATATGCAGTTAAGTGGTCTGGATATTATTGTCGCTCTAAACTTTAGTTTATTATTATAACGGTCAATAACACCTCTGGCCCACACCGAGCGATGATGCTTTTTATACTGGTTTAACTGCAGACCGGGAACATAGTCCAGCAGCTCATCAATGGTTCTGACACCAAGACGTAAAAAGTCCTTTCGGTTGAAGCTGTAAACCGTACCGGGTGCTTTTTTTATTTCCGTCGGCAGCATGGAAGTGGAGGTAAAAACCTCCAGCGCCATTAATTCTTTAAGACTAAGCTCTGTATAATCTTCCCCGGATGAGGGCTCAGAATAGCCGCTAACGGGCAATAACAGACACGACCAGATAGCAGCAGATATTAACCGGTAACTTCGCAAGTACTTTACTCTTTGTCTAATGGATAACCGAGCACTTGATACTAATACACACAGATTAATAACGGGCTCATATATTAATAGCAGGTGGTGTTAATCCAGTTTTATTTTTTGTTCCAGTTCAGCCAGTTTATGCTCCAGCTGTTCCAGCTTTATTCTGGTTTTCTGCAGTACCGCAGACTGTACTTCAAAATCTTCACGGGTCACCAGATCCAGCTTGTCAAAAGCATTATGCAGTATTCCCCGAACCGTCTGTTCCAGTTCTGCTTTCATATTACCGGGAACAGGCGGCATTGCCTGACTGATTTTACTGCTTAAATCATCAAAAAACTGTTTATTCATTTATGGTTACCCCTAATGGTTGTCCCTACTATTATTGAATACTCAAAGCCCAGGGCAGGTACACGCAATTATACTGCACCCATTATCCCTCGTCGAATTTTGCATGAGTACTGAACAATTTTTAGACAGGACGCACCAGTTTAATGCACCATTTTTGTGCAGGCGAATTATTTTTTCTATTTTGGTGCATAAGAGAATAAAAAAGTCTCTCGAAATCAATCTAAAGCATTGTATAAAAATAACTTTTTTTCAATGGCATGATAACTGCTTAATTCATTGCATTCGATTAAGAAGAACAAAAAACTGGTACTGCCAGTATTAACCCCACTTTTTACATTGTTTGGAGTAAAACCAATGAAGCTCGTTACAGCTATTGTTAAACCCTTTAAATTGGATGATGTACGTGAAGCACTATCCGATATTGGAATCCATGGTATGACCGTCACCGAAGTCAAAGGCTTTGGCCGTCAGAAAGGTCATACTGAGCTCTATCGTGGCGCAGAATATGTCGTAGACTTTCTGCCCAAGGTAAAAATTGAAATTGCCGTTGCCTCTGAAGTACTTGATCAGGTCATCGAAGCAATTTGCAGTGCTGCCCATACCGGCAAAATCGGAGATGGAAAAATCTTCGTTTCAGCCGTTGAACAGACTATTCGTATTCGTACTTCTGAATCTGGTAAAGAAGCCCTGTAAGACGGCTTTAATAGGAGATATTACTCGTGGAAAATAATGTTTATCACTTACAATATGCAATGGACACATTTTATTTCTTAATGTGTGGTGCACTTGTTATGTGGATGGCCGCTGGCTTTGCTATGCTGGAAGCTGGTCTGGTGCGTACCAAAAACACCGCTGAAATTCTGACCAAGAACGTCGCTCTGTATGCGATTTCCTGTATTATGTACCTGATTATCGGTTACGACATCATGTACGGCGGCAGCATGTTCCTGAACGGCCTGGTAGTTGGAGACGGTTATGTTGACGAAACCTTAAAGTCTTTTGCTGAACAGGCTGATTTTACCGGCGGTTCTATTTATTCCAGTGCTTCTGACTTCTTCTTCCAGGTAGTCTTTGTTGCCACTGCTATGTCTATTGTGTCCGGTGCAGTTGCTGAACGCATGAAATTATGGGCGTTCCTGTTATTTGCAGTATTCATGACAGCCTTTATATACCCCATGGAAGGTTCCTGGACCTGGAATGGCGCTGATGTATTCGGCCTCTACAACCTGGGTGACCTGGGCTTCTCTGATTTTGCCGGTTCCGGTATTGTACACATGGCTGGTGCTTCTGCTGCTTTAGCCGGTGTTTTATTACTAGGTGCCCGTAAAGGAAAATACGGTAAAAATGGTGAAATCAAAGCTATTCCTGGTGCAAACCTGCCTTTAGCGACTTTAGGTACTTTCATCCTATGGATGGGCTGGTTCGGCTTTAACGGCGGTTCTGTTCTGAAGCTGGGCGATATTGCTAATGCCAATGCCGTTGCCATGGTATTTCTGAACACCAATGCTGCGGCTGCCGGTGGTGCAGTTGCTGCCCTGATTGTGGCCCGTATCCTGTACGGTAAAGCTGATTTAACCATGTTGTTAAACGGTGCTTTAGCCGGTCTGGTAGCCATTACTGCTGAGCCTTCGACACCAACTCCTTTGCTGGCTACCTTGTTTGGTGCTGCCGGTGGTGTTCTGGTCGTCTTCAGTATCCTGACTCTGGATAAAATGCGTATTGATGATCCCGTCGGTGCTATCTCCGTGCATGGTGTAGTCGGCTTCCTGGGTCTGATGCTGGTACCTCTGACTAATGGAGATGTCAGCTTCTCCGGTCAGTTAATCGGTGCCGCGACTATCTTTGGCTGGGTATTCGCTACTTCACTGGTCGTCTGGCTGGTTATTAAGATGATTATGGGTATTCGAGTCAGCGAAGAGGAAGAATACGAAGGTGTCGACCTGGCAGAATGTGGCCTGGAAGCCTACCCAGAGTTTACCAACAAATAAGCTCTACAACATCAGTACTAATAAGCGGAATGAATTAATATTCATGAGCTTATTTATAAAAAGCACCCTTCGGGGTGCTTTTTTTTGCCTTGTAATCTGTTAATCTGGACCACAATAATCAGACCCGTTTTTCATTAAAATTCTAAATTATTAATTAAATCCTCGCTGTATTGAGAACATTTACCAAAAAAGAAACTATAATAAAAATTATTGAAAAAAGTTATTGGAATAAGTTTTAACCACTTTCAGGAGACAAAATGAAACCGTTAATTATCCGTTCAGCTAAATTAACTAAAGTTTAGAGCGACAGATCGAGGGTGTAAAAATAACTGTGTAAACGCTCATTGCGGTGGTTTAAGTCAGCAGAGGTTAAATGAACAAACCTGAAATACCACCTCCATAGTGAACAGCCTACCTTCCAAAGTCAGGCTATC
>JANELJ010000254.1 GCA_024511395.1 Gammaproteobacteria bacterium
AGTTTTCCAGAAACAGTCCTGAATCATGAACAGTCTGTTGCAGAACCTTGCCGTTGTCCAGTTGAGAAAAGCGGGGTATCTGTTCAATAAACTGGCCTATCTGCTGGATAAACTGGGGGGTAAATATTTTTTGGGCACTTGCTTTTTGCTGGTTGATTTCATTTAATGAACTGAGAATATTAACCAGTGCCTGTTGTTTATTAACGAGCAGGTTCAGATGCCGGCTGACCTGTTGGCTTTGGGCGGGCTCTGAATTTAGTTTAAAACTAAAACTGCGGTTGGCTTTAATGACTTCCAGTAATAACTGCTGACCGACATGCAGACCTAGATCGGTTTTTATACTGACCTGTTGAGACTGGCGTATTAGGGTGTCACTGAGTTTTGAGTCAGGTTTTGATTGTGTCAGACTGGCCAGCAGGGCAGGATCAAACTGCCCCTGCGGATTGACCAGAAAGGTGGCAAGGCCGTTTTTGGGGGCCTGCAGGACAATGGCCTGAATCAACTGTCTGGAAAACCACTGGTTTACGGTGGACTGGGTTAGCGGGGCAGCTTTAATAACCAGCAGCCGGTTGTTCAGCGAGTTTGTGCTGCAGCAGGCGCTCCTGAATATACATTTGGGTAAATTCACCGGGCAGGATATTTTTAGCTGAAATCAGAGCCTTCTGGGTATCAACGCTGAGTAATCCGTCACTGGCCAGACTTTTCAGGGTCTGTTTGAGCAGCAAACCGATGGCCTGACGCTGGCTTTCAATACTGCCGCTTTCGGTGGCTTTTCCTGATGTATTTTCAGACAGGTTTTTTACCAGTCTGGCAAGATTAATAGGCTGCATTATCGTTATTTAGTCAATTGAGTGAATTTAGGCTATATTTAAGTATAAACCAAATCTGGATAATTAAAATTTATGAGTCATGATAATCAGCTCTGGTATATCCGGCGCAAGGGAAAAATCAAGGGGCCGTTTCCCACCGGTTTGATCAGTAAACAGATCTTACTGGGCCGGGTACATCCATCAGATATGTTAAGCTAGGATAAACAGACCTGGCGTAAGGCATCATCAATACGTGAAGTCATGCCCGAGGTATTAAAATACCGTAATGAAGATAATTATAAGGAGCATCTCAGAGCAGTCCGACGCTGGGCCGATGAAAGCCGGGAAGTTGACGGGGATGGTAAGGAGCAGGTTTACCAGCCGCGTAAAAAAATTACTTATTTAAGAATTAAAACCGTCAGTATGCTGGGCATGGTATCCTTTTTTGCCATTGTAGCGGCAATAATTTATGCCATGTTTGTGTTTACTCCTGATAAACCGCTGGACATCATTGACTGTAATGCTACAGGGCAGGACGGCAGTGTTTTTGATGGCTGTCATTTGAAGCGCAGGGACTTTTCCAGACTGAGTTTAAAAAACAGTAGCTTTAAAAATGCCTTATTGCAAAGCAGTCGTTTTGCAGAAACTGACGCCAGGGAAAGTCATTTTGATTATGCCAATTTGTCCTTATCGGATCTCAGTCATGCAGATTTCAGGCGCGCCAGTTTAAAGGCGGAAGACTTAAGAGGGGCTGATCTGACCGGTGCAGATTTTAGCCAGGCCGCTCTCAGTTATGCGGATTTAACTCATGCCAAAGGCCGGGGCATTAAACTGATTGGTGCAAAACTGGATAGTACCGTCTGGTTTGATGGTAAAATTTGTGCGAAACAGTCCGTAGGTCACTGTTTTGGAAAATAAATTGTAAGAGGAACTTATGGGCGACATTGCTTATACTAAAGAAGAAATCATTCTGTCTTTGCATACCATTACTGATTTTATTCGTTTTGGTGCTAGTCTTTTCAAAAAGGCCAGGCTGTATTATGGGCATGGCAATGCCACTGCTATTGATGAAGCGGCTTACCTGGTACTGCATACGTTAAATCTTGAGCCGGACACTCACTCGGTTTATTTTTCTGCACAGTTAACAAAAAATGAAAAGCTGGCCGTTGCCAGTATTTTATTTCGACGTGCAAAGGAAAAAATTCCGGCGGCTTATCTGACTCATGAGGCATGGTTCTGTGGCCTGCCTTTTTATGTGGATGAGCGTGTACTGGTTCCGCGTTCACCGATTTGTGAACTGATTCAGAATCATTTTGAACCCTGGGTGGAACCTGAAAAGGTTAAACGAATTCTGGATTTATGTACCGGCAGCGGTTGTATCGCTATTGCCTGCGCCAGTTATTTCCCCCATGCCGAGGTGGATGCGGCCGATATTTCTGAAGATGCACTGGATGTAGCCTTACAGAATATAGAACAGCATCAGATGGTGGATCAGGTTAATATTGTGCAGTCAGATCTGTTCAGTAATCTTAAAGGGCAGCAATACCATATTATTGTTTCCAACCCGCCTTATGTGGATGCAGAAGATATGTCCAGTCTGCCCACAGAATATCATGCCGAACCGGAACTGGGCCTTGCCGCAGGTGAAGATGGTCTGGATCTGGTTATACCCATGCTGGAGCAGGCCGCCGAACATCTTTATCCCGAAGGGATTCTAATTGTCGAAGTGGGTAATAGTGAATATGCCCTGCAGGAACGTTATCCGGATATCTCGTTTTACGGGCTGGAATTTGAGCACGGCGGACATGGAGTATTTTTATTAACCAGAGAGCAGCTTGAGCAGTATTTTGGTGGCGCATAATGCGCTTTCAGGATTATTGAATCAGGTGTTGAAAATTAAGTTAAAGATTTATCGGGCCCTGACTGCTGACTTAAATGTTTTTTCCACATAGCGGCCTTTTTTAAGGCGTATTTCTGCATGTCTTCAACTTTATCGGCCTCATCAATAATTTCTCTGCCCAGCAGGGTTTTCAGGGCATCTTCAAGGGTGACAATGCCGGAAAATTGCCGGTAGGAATCGTGTACAATAAATAAGTGTTCCTTGCAGCTGATAAACTGATCCATCAGGAAATAAACCGGTATATGTTCAGGGACACTGTGTACCGAACGGGTCAGGGTTTTTATAGGGGCAGAGACATTCTGGTTCATGGATATGGCTCGTAAAATACTTCTGGCAAATACCATTCCAATAATATTATCCTTGTTGTCCTGATAAACTAGGATACGGGAATAGATAAACAGGTTATCTTCTTTTAAAGCTGATTCAATGCTTTGATCGGCATTTAGAGTAAAAACTACACTGCGCGGGGTCAGAATGTTTTCTATCTGGGTCTGTTTCAGGGTCAGCAGGTTTTCTATCAGCTGGGTTTCATTCTCGGCCAGGATACCGGTTTCTTCACCGATTTCAGCCATGGCCATTATTTCTTCACGGGTCAGGCCGTGTTTCTTGCTGTTTTTAATACGATTGGTCAGCTGGCTGGAAATCCATAGCAGGGGCATAAGGACAATGGTTAATGTTTTTATAATATAAGT
>JANELJ010000046.1 GCA_024511395.1 Gammaproteobacteria bacterium
TGCTGATTCTCTGAATTCCGGGGTATAGCTCTTTGCTTGTCTTGTTTTATCTGTCATTTTGAACACTCTCTCTTTTTAAAAGTATTTTAAGTTGTGTGTCCGGAATAGTATAGCCACATCATACCTATGAGTTTACATTAAAAACATAAAGTCTGTCAGTTTCATCACTGATGATATAAAGACGGTTTTTATGCGAATCAACAGCTATTCCTTCTGCCTTTTTTATTTGTCCGTTATGTGGGCAAAAATTTCGACTCAACATCCATATTTTTATGGAGTATGCGTATTACAAAAATTTTAGTCCTCTCAGATTCGCGGTAAAAAATAATGTGGCTACTTTGAGGAAATTTTCTATATCCTTTTTTTATGTGTTCACATTTCTTACCCATGGTTGAGGTCTTCGCTAACAAATGAAATACATCATCAAATTGTTTAATATACAAAAAACGCTGGTCTCGACCCCAGCGCTTTTCTGTAAATCGGGCAATTTTTCTCAGGTCTTCCTTGGCTTCCTTGCTTAATTCAAATGCCTTCATTTATCATTTTCGCTATCAAGCTCGGCCATAAATGCTTCGTAGTCATAATCTGAAACACCACTTTTTTCTCCTTCATCAAGCATTTGCCTTAAAGTCTCAAGCCGTGTTTCTGCATTTTCAAGCAACCTAAGCGCGGCTCGAATAACCTCACTAGCCGAACCAAATCGACCACTTTCAACTTGCCCAGTTATAAAGCTATCAAAATGATCACCTAGGGTAATACTTGTATTTTTAGCCATATCGCACCTCTTTTATACCAATATATACCTAATTATGGTATTAGGACACATAATAAGTCAATTAAACGGACGTAAAAAACACATCGCTTATTTCAAACGATATTAGAGCTAATTGTTTAAACGGGTTCGCAATCCCGAATAACGCCATGTCCGTTCAGTTAAGGCTGCTTTCCAGACGGTTTCACTGCCAATAATATACAAATGTTCTCTGGCTCTGGTCAGGCCGGTGTAAAGCAGTTCAGGGCTTAATAAGGGGTATTCCTGGCCGGGTAAAATAATAGCCACGTGGTTAAATTCAGAACCCTGGGTTTTATGAATGGTCATGGCATAGACGGTTTCAACTGAGGGTAATCGGGCCAGGCTGATTTTACGGTACTGGCCGTCCTCGTTTTCAAACCAGGCCGATAGTTTGCCGTTTTTATCTGGCCATATCAGACCGACATCACCATTAAACAAATGGCTGGAATAACTGTTCTGAATCACCATTACAGGTCGTCCCGGATAGTGTGCACCGGGACGAACAGATGGATTTAATACTGATAATTTCTGCTCAATGGTTTTATTTAACTGCTCAACACCCCGCTCACCCACACGGGTTGGAACCAGAATACGAAAGCCTGCCAGTGAGGCAAAGGCCTGCGGTAAATCAGGTGCTCTGGATATGCTTAAAAAATAATGCCTGCAGGCCTGAGAGAGCCAGCTTTCATATAATGGATCAGGCAGATAAGATAATTGTCCCTGTTCCTTGTGCTCAAAATAAATACCTTGCTGTTCATTATCCAGCAGGCGCTGCCAGCTTTTCTGAGCCTGGGTATTGATGACTTCACTGGCAATGGCACCAATTTCACCGCCAAAACGCCGACTGTGAGTTAATAATGTCAGATGGTTATAGTGACTGTTATTATTAATCTTAACGGTTTGTCCACTGATCTGTTTGATCTGTTCAGCCGTGTCTGCGTTATAACACGGATGCGGATGACAGGCAATGTCAGACAGAACACTGCCGGTTTCAACAGAAGGTAACTGATCCGCATCACCCAGTAAAATCAGGGTGGCCTGTTCAGGCAAAGCACGCAGAACACGGGCCATCATGGGTAAATCGATCATGGAGGCTTCATCAATTAATAATACGTCACAATTTAAAGGCTGTTGAGCATTATATTTTAATTGCAGAGAGTTTGGACGAAAGCCCAGAAGCCGGTGCAGAGTAGCGGCTTCTTCAGGAATTGAGTCTATCAGTTGCTTATCAACTGATCTTGATAACAAATCCTCCCTGGCCTGGGCAATGGATTCCTTTAAACGCAGTGCTGCTTTTCCAGTCGGGGCCGCCATTAATATTTTTAACTGGCCATTATGTACTGCCTGCAAAGTGGCCAGCAGTCGGATAACAGTATAGGTTTTACCGGTACCGGGACCACCGGAGATAATACATAAACGTCGACCGGGAGCATTGGCTACAGCCACTTTCTGCCAGTCGGTTTCAGCCTGTTTGGAATTCTGTGGTTCAAACAGTTGTGAAAAAATATTTTTAGCACTGGACAATGCCTGCTCACTGAGCGGTGTCAGTGCCATTCTGTTTTTTAAAGAAGCGGCAATTTCAACTTCAAACTGCCAGTATCTTCTTAAATACAGAGCCTGTTCATCAAAGACAATGGGTGACTGATCATCAGGTTTAATCGCTAAATCAGCAAGACACTGGCTAATACTGTCAGGAGGCGGAAAATGATAACCATCTAGGTCTTTTTCGCTGTTCCGCCAGTAAGTTTTATCGGCTACTTCCGTAACGGGCAGACAGGAGTGGCCCTGTCGCAGTCCCCACTGCAGGACTAATAACAGATGAAACAACAGCTCATTATCAGCCTGGTCAAGCTCTCGTGATATCTGAGAGGCCATAAAATAATCAATGGCTTCAATATCATCCAGTTGCTGTTGACAGATACCGCTGTCAGGATAAATCATGCGGCTGTCTCCTGCTTTCCTATCCCTTTAAAAACCGTATCCAGTCTGTTCAGCAGTTCAGCATCAATGGCCGTATGATATACCCCGTAAGCCTGAGGATTTTGCGCACTCATAGCTCTTAAATAAAGATAATAGACACCGCCAAAATGTCTGTCCGGATTATAATCCGGGATCCTGAAACGAAGATAACGATGCAGTGCCAGACTATAAATTAAATACTGCAGATCATAGAAATGATGCTGGTTATTTTCCCTTAAAGCCTGCCAGTGATAGTTTTCAAAGCGGTCACCCAGATGAGTGGACTTGTAGTCAGCCACATAAAAACGTCCTCTGTGTTCAAATATCAGATCAATAAATCCCCGCATCATACCCTGTAACTGCTCGTGCCCCGGCAAACGAACCTTTTGACCGTTATTTCGATGCTGTTCGAGGCAGGCACAAAGCTTGTTTATATCCACACCATCAAGAGGAAAATAAAACTCCGTTTCGCGCAAGGTCTGAGACCAGCCAAAGTCTGAGAGTTTAAAACTGTCTGTTTCCGGTTCTATAGGAGGCAGGCTGGTGTCCAGGCAATCCTGCAGCCAGAGGATAAGAGCATCCTGTTCTGTTTCTGAAAGACCGCCAAAACGCATTAGCGGAACCTGTATGGGCCATTCCTGTGTGGCATGTTGTACGGTATTAAAGTTGGTATGTTCCAGAATATCATGCAGTAAATTTCCCGTATCTGCGCCCTTGCGCAGAGCAAAGCGTAGTAACTGGCTGGTATTTTTAACTGACCGTTCCTCAGCTTCATCATCAATATGTTCTTTTTGATCCAGTCTGTCTGCGTAACCAGTATAACTGTCTCTGATCAGAGAGGAAAAAGAACTTAATGACCACTTTGAATCAACAGGATGACTAAGTCTTGAAACAGTATAATGTTCTTTATTGTTCTGTGTCTGCCTGTGTGTTGTTTTATTGAGCGTTCCTTCATTAATATGAATAAGGGCAGAGCTGCCGTTACTGCTATTAACCAGTGTCTGCAGGCTTTCTTCCCACTTACCGTCATCGGCAAGCTTCAGAGTCAGTCCCAGAGGCGAGTAAATACTATTATCAAAAGGTGCAATACCCAGGTAGCAGCGATGTGCGGCACGAGTAATGGCAACATAAAGCAGACGGATACTTTCTGCCCGGCCCTCTGCAGTGGTTAAATCAATGGCTTCAAGGCTGGCTCCAAGCTGACATCGGGCTTCATAATTCTCAGGATCATGGTATTCAAAATATTCATGCAGTTGATTACCAAAACGCACGGGATCTTTATAGGAACTGGCAAAGGGTATAAAAACAATGGGGTACTCCAGACCTTTGGAACCATGCTGGGTCACAATTCGGATCAGGTTGGCATCACTTTCCAGACGTAACTGGGCTTCTTCCAAACGGGTTTCATTATGGCATTGATCCATGAACCATTTAAGTAACTGCTGAGGATGTTTGAACTGTCTGGAGGCCTGCTGTAATAATTCAGCCAGGTGGATCATATTGGTTAATGAACGCTCATGCTGAGCCGGCTCCGGCTGATAGTCACAGCCAGTTAATTCCATCAGCATGGATATACAGCCTTTTTTAAACCATATATCTCTTAGCTGAGCCGCTCTCTCACGTTGTTCTTCCCATACCTGTTCATTACCGGGCTGATTATACTGAGCCAGTTTTTCGGCATTACCGCCCATCAGATATGTGGATAAAGCCGCAATCAGGAGTGTGTCATTTTCCAGTTCCAGAATGCAATTTAACACCAGGAGCAATTCTCTGGCCTCATCGGTTTTAAAGATACTGTCTTTTTCGCTGAGATAAACACTGGGAAAACCGGATCGAGATAAACTATCACGAACTATCTGTGCTTCGGTTCCGGTACGAACCAGTATGGCAATATCCTTCTCCTGAACAGCTTCTTCACCCAGTCTGACATCTGTCAGTAAGCGACTTATTTCAGAGACACACCATTGTGCAAGCGCCTCTCTCAACTCATCGACACGGATATAATTTTCTGCATCCTGTAACCAGCAATAATTTATGGCTGAAAAATGTTTATCCGGATCCTTAAGCAGCTCCCCTGCCGCTTTTGCCTGTGGGGTTGAATTGATTTTATTATAGGTAATATCATAACCAAAGACATCTACATTGCCCGGCTCATCCACCGGCTTACCAAGAAACAAACGATTATAGCCCGTAACCACGCCTTGCTCTGAACGCCAGTTAGTATCCATATACCAGTGATATTCAGCATCATTACGGGCTTTAAGATAAGTAAAAATATCCCCCCCACGAAAAGCATAGACCGCCTGTTTGGGATCACCAATCATAAATAAAGTACAACTAGGGTCAGACCTGGGATATAAAATATCTAGGATAGCGTATTGCTGAGGATCGGTATCCTGAAATTCATCCACTAAAGCCACTGGATATTGTGTGCTTAACGCCGTTTTTAATGCCTGACTGCTGCTGTCCTGAAGCCTGTTACTGAGATAAGTAATGAGATCATCAAAATCCATCACCATTTGCTGTTCTTTCAGCAGAGAGAATTTTTTACGGATCGCCAGTACACCCAGAGTAATCAGCCTGTAAACAGTAATGCTCTCTATTTGTTTTTCAAGAGACTCTTTTCGGCTGTTTAATTGCTTAATAAAATTATTTTTTAACAACTTTAAGGGTTCAAACAGCGCTTTAAAGTCATCATTACCCCGATAACGATTACCATTAATAAATTTAGCCAGTTCAGCAGGCACTTCTTTTGCACCATAACTTTCCAGCCACAGAATTAACTCTGCCCACTCATTATGCCGGCTCTGCTCATCGTTTTTACCCTTAACCAGAACTTCCAAAATTCTGCTTTCATTTTCCAGAAGGGTTGTTTTAATGGCTGTTTTTTTAGCATAGAACAAATCATCCATAATACGGTCAATGTTCTCATTAAAATAACTTTGCATATACGCCTGATCCGGTATTTGCAGATCATAGGATGAGGTCAGAGCATTACCATACTTACTGGTAAAGCCCTCAGGGGTATGGCAGTTATTTTCTTCCAGCAGGGCAAAATCTGATTCACTCTGGTTGATTTTGCGTAACCAGTCCCGAACTGATTCGATTAACAGTTCACTGGTATCCATCTCCATACTCATATCCATGGATAAACCACTGGCAAAGGCCTGACTGCTTAAAGCCCGGCTGCAAAAACCATGGATGGTATAAATGGATGCCTCATCTAGTTCACGCAAAGCAATATTCAGTAAAGCGTCTCTTTGTGAGGACTGTTCTTCCGTTAACTGCTTATCCAGTTCAGAAAAAAACTTATCCTTATTGATCAGATCATTCCAGTTATTTAATGCCAGACGGATCTGTTCCTCTATTCGTCCACGCAATTCTTCAGTAGCCGCTTTGGTAAAGGTCATCACCAGGATCTGCTGGACACTTAAACCTTTTTCTAACAGCAGACGCAGATAAAGACGGGTAATATTATAGGTTTTACCTGTTCCGGCACTGGCCTCAATCAGGTGACGACCTGACAGTGGTATAGTGGCAGGATTCAGTTTTTGCAGATTGACTGTATTCTTTGACACTATTTAAGCTCCTGCAAATTTTCATAGACGGCCTGATAGCTGTCTAACAGGTGCTGTTGAATTTCAGGCGTCAGCTCCGGTGGTTCAGGATAAAACCATTTAAAATAAGGATCATTATCAAGGGTGATCCGGTTTCGGTCACTTTTTACTTCGCGGTTCCAGTTAGAAATTTGTTTTTCAGCCACACTAGCGGGATCAATCTCTTTTAACTGGCCTTTTTCAAACAGGCTTTTTCCAAGAACAGCATGTAACAAGCATGGCTGGCATAAACCGAACTGCCAGATGGATAATAATTTTTTCAGTTCAGATTTTGCTGTGTCAACAGTAATAAGCTCCGGGATCATAACGGCTTTAACTTCCCGTTCTTTTTTATATTTATTATAGTTAAGAAAAATACCCTGCGTCTCTATTATTTTATCAGTATAAATGGTGGCCAGTAAGTGTGTCAGCCAGAGCCGTATATCATCTTTAGCTTTTCGGGTCGCCGGCCGCCAGACAATTAACTTTCCGGTTTCTTCAAGCCAGTGTAATTGTGCCTGTATACTCAAGTCAGCAATTTCTACTTCAATGGTCTGACTCACAATATTGCCTTTGTGAAGCAGCACCTGGCTGAACAATTCTGCCTCCTGATCCAGAGTATCCAGTGCGGAAACCATGATTGGTGAGTCAGGCAGTTTGCCGCTTAACTGATGACGCATTCTGCTGACTTCCAGTGAATCACCTGCCAGTAAATGCTCAAAGAAATCCTCGCGGATTTTGAAATCGATCAGGCTACTGGTCGAAAACGGTTCGGTATCTTCAATTTCCTGCTCATTATTTTCAAAGTGAAGATCCAGACGTTTATAACAGAATACTTTTAATGGATTATCAAAAAAACGAACCAGTTCTTCTACTGTAATTTCAGCTGTTTCAAGCTCTAAAGGTTCCAGCTTTATTAAATTACTACGAGCCTCCAATGGCTTAAACAGCCGTTTCCAGCGTGGATCAAAACTGGCCTGTTCGCCGAGATAACAACTTTTACTGAAAGGATGCAGCGGCTGTTCCTCTGGCTTTTCAAAGGCATAAAATCTCTGCAGATAATTCATCAGTTCTTTAAGAATAAGACTGGGTTGTCGTTCACTGTTTTTGCGAACATCCCTTCCCTGATAGCTTAGGTACAGTTTCTGGCGGGCGGAAATTAAGGCCTCCAGGAACAGATAACGATCATCCTCACGCCGGGACCGATCGCCTTTTCTGTGCTTCCCCTGCATCATCAGATTAAAACTAACGGGAATACTCTGACGCGGAAATTTACCATCATTTAAACCCAGTACGGCTATAATCTTAAATGGTATGCTGCGCATGGGTATCATGGAGCAGAAGGTGATCTGCCCGGTTAAAAAATGACTGCCCGTATCCGGTTGGTTAAAATTCTGCTGCAAATAATTGCGTACTACAACATAATCAATCGGAGCAGAATAATTGGCCTGTGCAGTATTTTCCAGCAGATCATTAATTACTTTATGAATAATATCCTCTGCAGCCTGCTCTTCTTTCTGCACTGAAAAAAACTGCTCAGCCAGTTCATATAGATAAGCCTGCCACTCTTCTGCGGTACGTGATCGGGTTAATTCCCGAGCATGATACTGCAGGCGTTCAAGCAACTGCATCAGACGCCCAAGCAGTATCGCATCCTGCCCTTCTACATGGGGCAGTAACAGACGGTTGGCGCTGAGGGTTTCCGAGTCACTATGGGCAAAACCCAGTAACAGTCGTTCCAGTCCCCATTGCCAGGTAAAGGTGGCAGAAGCTTTATCAAGACCGGAAATTTTTTCTTTATGAGCTGAATTAATCCCCCAGTGAATAGACGCTTCATTTAACCACCACTCAATAGTATCCAGCTCAGTATTAGTAAAACCGAATTTAATCTGTATGGCGTGTAAGCGCAAATAATCCATTATCTTGCTGACTTCAAAACGACTGTCCGGCAATTGCAGAAGTTCAATATAAGCCGCAATTAAGGGTTCAGAATTCATCAGGGTTCGATCAGCAATAGAACAGGGCAGCCTGGGATGTTCGTCATACTGTTCGCTGTCATAACTACTGCGAAAAACCGCTTCAATATAGGGCGCATAATCTTCAATAGCAGGACACAGAACAATAACATCCCGAGGTTTCAGTTTAGGATCCTCATTAAACTGATGCAGTAAATAATCATGTAATGCCTGTATTTCTCTCAGCTCACTATGACTGGAGCGGATCACCAGAGACTGTCCATGGTCTTCTGGTATTTCAGACTCTGCCGGCTCTGCCAGATTTAAAATATCTCTTTGCACCCGACCTAATAGCGTATCACTTATCTGTTGTGAAATATCCTGCTCACAGTCTTCATCAAAAGCGCTGATCTCATAGCCCTTAACCTCCTGCAGCAGGTTAAAAAAATCTTTACCCTGTTGTCCCAGGTTAGCGAGCAATGAGTTTCTGGACTGGACAGTCTCATCTTCATTTAACCAGAGTTCCAGCTTGTTCTCCCGTTGTTGTCGGGCTAAAGATTTGTCACTTTGTATATCACCCCAGAACTCAACACAGGGATTAAGATAAAACAGATGGATGTTACATACTGAAGCCAGGGCTTCAAAAAATGACAGGGTTTGTGGAGCCATGGTATTAACAGCAAAAATCATAATCTGCCGGGGCAGCTGATTTCCAGAGTAGTCAGCCATAGCGGCAATGGCTTTTTTCTGTAAGCTGACCGGGTGGCAGGGTTCTTCAGCCACCAGTTCACGCCACAGCCAAGCCTGCCATAGTTCTGTTTCCTTATCAATATCAGGCTCATTAGTAATAAACTGATTATTTTCCCATAATTCCAGCCAGTTGGGACGAAACATCATGTATTGTTCAAACACATCACCCATCCGGGTTGCCAGCTGATAGCGTTTTAAAGGATCAGCACTGCCGTTTTCATCCATCCAGTATTGTCTGGCCGGCTTACACAGGGGGTTATTGAGAAATGAATCCTGCGACATTAAGGCATCAATTCGCCAGCTTAGAATTTCTCTTTTATAGGGTGACTGGCGGGGAACTTCATCACCCAGAAGAATTCTTGCTATATCCCAGATAAAACTGACAGGCATCAGGAACTGATAATTCATGGCAACACCCTGATGTTTTGCCAGTTCTAGGTTTAGCCAGTGCTGCATGCTTTTGCTTTCAACCAGAACAATATCAGGACTCAGAACATCCTTAAGTTCAGATGGGTTATCGCTTCGATAGTGCTGTACCGCCTTTAGAAGGAGCACCAGATCTTCCATTTTATTTGACGGATAAACAGTCAGCACAGTTCACCTGTTTAGTGAATTTTAGACAGGATTAATCCGGTAATGTCTAGGTTAAATATGTTTGTGTAGATTAAAGCATAAAAATGTACACATTTAAAAGTACATATTTACATTTTTATACAACAACAATAATTGCCTGAATAACAACTATTTGATCATCAAATTGGCTTCATTTCAATTCCTAAAGATCATACCTATGAAGAGAGTCATCGGTACTGGTGCCATTATGCGCTTACTTTACTCATTGCAAAGGAAAGCCAACCGTAATTGCCTTTGTTGATGCGACCAGTATTAAAGTATGCCACAACATTCGCATACCCAGGCATAAAGTCTTTGATGGTGTTGCTCAGCGAGGCAAATCGACCATGGGGTGGTTCTATGGGTTTAAAGTTCACCTGATCATTAATCATA
>JANELJ010000255.1 GCA_024511395.1 Gammaproteobacteria bacterium
AACGTATTTACCATATTGACCGTGGTTATGAATGTATTGAAGAAAAATTATTACAATTAGGTGCTACGATTCGCCGGGTACCTAGTTAGTGTCCATCCGGAAATTGCCTTTCTGGCAATTTTCCGGAATGCAAAATAAAGAGAAAACGTATGAGTAATACCCTGACCATTGCCCTGTCCAAAGGACGCATCTTTAAAGAGACATTGCCCCTGCTTGCTCATGCGGACATCCATCCCATTGATGACCCGGATAAAAGCCGTAAGCTTATTCTGGATACCAATCATGATGATATAAAACTGGTGATTATCCGTGCTACGGATGTACCAACTTATGTGCAATACGGTGCGGCTGATGTGGGTGTGGCAGGTAAAGATGTCTTAATGGAGCATGGAGGTGAAGGCCTGTATGAGCGATTAGACCTGAAAATAGCCAAATGCCGTTTAATGACCGCAGGACCGGTAGAAAACAAACCGATTAACGGGCGTTTACGGGTGGCCACCAAGTTTGTCAACACCGCCAGACGCTTTTATGCAGAACAGGGCATTCAGGTTGAAGTCATTAAGCTCTATGGTTCGATGGAGCTGGCGCCGCTGGTCGGACTGGCGGACCGCATTGTGGATGTAGTGGATACCGGAAATACCCTCAAAGCCAATGGTTTAATACCGATGGAACATATTGCCGATATCAGTTCCCGTCTGGTGGTTAACAAGGCATCCATGAAAATGAAGCATCAGCGGATCAAATCCCTGATTGACCGTTTTTCAGAAGCGGTTAATAAAAACTGATAATCTTTCAAAGCTCACCATATTATCGGAGTGAAACATGCTTGATATTAACCGTCTTGATACCGGTTCCAGTAATTTCTGGCCGCAATTAAAAGAATTGCTGGCCTGGGACAATGTATCTGATGATTCTGTTCAGTCCACCGTAAAGCAAATCTTAACCGATGTGCGGCGTAATGGCGATCAGGCTGTCATTGAATATACTAATAAGTTTGATCGTATGAGTGCAGAGGATATGTCTGTGCTGACGATTTCCACAGAACGTTTACAGCAGGCTCTGGATGGCCTGCTCGATGATCAGCGACAGGTGCTGGAAGAATCGGCTGAGCGGGTGCGCCGTTATCATGACAAGCAGAAAATGGAATCCTGGACTTATACTGAGGATGACGGCACTTTGCTGGGTCAGCAGGTTACCCCTCTGGACAGAGTGGGTTTATACGTGCCAGGCGGCCAGGCGGCATATCCTTCCTCAGTATTAATGAATGCTATTCCGGCTAAAGTGGCCGGTGTCAAAGAACTGATTATGGTAGTGCCTACTCCAGATGGACAGGTTAATGAACTGGTGTTTGCGGCGGCGGCTATTACCGGCGTGGATAAGGTCTTTGCCATTGGCGGTGCCCAGGCCGTGGCTGCTCTGGCTTATGGCACAGAAAGTATTCCCCAGGTAGATAAAATTGTCGGTCCTGGTAATATTTACGTTGCGACTGCCAAGGGCATGGTATTTGGCATGGTGGGTATTGATATGATTGCCGGACCTTCAGAAATTCTGGTGATCTGTGACGGTAAAACCGATCCCGACTGGATTGCCATGGATCTGTTTTCCCAGGCCGAACATGATGAAGATGCCCAGCCTATCCTGATCTCTGACAATGCTGATTTTCTGGATAAAGTACAGGCTTCAATAGAACGCCTGCTGACAGAAATGGAGCGTGAAGCCATTATCCGGGTGTCTCTGAATGAACGGGCGGCCCTGATCCAGGTTAAAGATATCGATGAAGCCATTGACGTATGCAATTATATTGCCCCTGAACACCTTGAACTGTCCGTCGATGATCCGCAGGCGCTGCTACCCAAAATCCGCCATGCCGGAGCCATCTTTATGGGGCGTTATACAGCCGAAGCTCTGGGTGATTACTGCGCCGGCCCTAACCATGTCCTGCCGACCTCCAGAACCGCACGTTTTAGTTCAGCCCTTGGGGTATATGATTTTCAGAAACGTTCCAGTCTGATTATGTGCTCTGAAGACGGCGCCTCAGAACTGGGTAAAATTGCTTCAGTCATGGCCAGAGGGGAGGGACTGACCGCCCATGCCCGCAGTGCCGAATACCGGATTAAGAAATAAAAATGTCTGACCGGGTAAAACAAATAGCAAGAGCAGTAGTCAGAGAAGAAATTCAGGCTTTATCGGCCTATCATGTGCCTGAACCGGGCAATATGATAAAACTCGATGCCATGGAAAATCCCTATCTCTGGCCACAGGAGATGCAGGAGCAATGGCTGGATGGCCTGAAAAATATCGCCGTCAACCGTTATCCTGATCCATCAGCCGCCAAACTTACCCGACGACTTGAACAGGTCATGGCTGTGCCTTCAGGTATGCGATCCATTCTGGGTAATGGCTCCGATGAGCTGATTCAGATCATCTGTATGGCGCTGGCAAAGCCTAGTGCCGTAGTAATGGCATCGGAGCCGACCTTTGTTATGTATGACATGATTGCGCGCTTTACCAATATGCGTTATCAGTCCGTACCGCTGAACAGTGCCTTTCAACTGGACATGCCGGCCATGCTTCAGGCTATTGAAGAATATAATCCGGCCGTTATTTTCCTGGCTTATCCCAATAACCCCACAGGTAATTTATTTACCGAACAGGATGTCCGCACGCTTATTGAAAAATCTGGCGGACTGGTCGTGGTGGATGAAGCCTATCACGTCTTTGCAGGACACAGTTTTATGCCCATGTTAAAGGAATATAATAACCTGGTCGTTATGCGCACCGTATCTAAAATGGGCCTGGCCGGCCTGCGCCTAGGCATACTCAGCGGTCCGGCAGACTGGCTCAATGAATTTGATAAAATCAGACTACCCTATAATATCAATGTCCTGACCCAGTACAGTGCCGAATTTGCTCTGCAGCATAGCGATATATTAAAACAGCAAACCGATCAAATCTGCCAGGACAGAGAAACAATGAAACAGGCACTGGCTGAAATAGAAGACATCAAACAATACCCCAGCAATGCCAACTTCATCCTGTTCAAAGTATTAACCAGAGACTCAGACCAGATCTTCGAGTCCCTAAAACAGGACAAAGTCCTGATTAAACGCTTCCCGGACACCTCAGGGCCGCTGGCAGGGTGCCTAAGGGTAACTATCGGTAAGCCGGAAGAAAATGAGGCGTTTTTAAAAGCGTTAAAGAAAGTGTTCAGCGTTCAGAAAGAGCCAGAGCAATATCATTTATATTTGACTTAGTACAAAATATTTTAATATTTTGTACCAGAAGTAACCCCTAAATATATACTGTTTTTCACTATCAACTGCGTTATCGCCTGTTTTAACAGCATTGAAAAATAGTATGCGTACTATTTA
>JANELJ010000256.1 GCA_024511395.1 Gammaproteobacteria bacterium
TTCCAGCCGCTCAACATCCTGACGGGCTTTTTTAGCATTTGCTTTAGCCGCCAGAAGACTGGACTGGGCAGACAGCACTCCAGCAGTATTGGCTTCCATCTGGCTGAGTACTTTTTCCAGGTCGGATCTGGCCTTGTTCAGGGCAATTTCATACTGGGTATGATCCAACTAAAACAGGGGCTGCCCCTTTTTAACGGCCTGGTTATTTTTAACCATTACTTTGGTGACGGTTCCGGACACTTCCGAACTGATGCCGATAACATAGCCGTTAATCCGTGCCTGCTGAGTATAAGGGGTAAAGCGATCCGCCAGCAGATACCAGAGCAGGCTGAGGAAAATAGCGGCCAGAATAATAACCAGGCCTTTTTTCACACTCTTCTAAGCAGGCTCAGTTTCAGCGGCATTGCCGGCCTGTGCTGCAGCTTCGCTATTGCCGGTTTCGGTAGCCGGAGTGTTCTGGCTTTCGGTTTTGGCATCAGGTTTGTTATTGTTTTGTGGATTGCTTATTGGGTTTCACTTTGTCTGGTTTCGGCAGGATTTTGTACGGGTATATTCTGCTGATAAATAGGGCTGGTCAGTAAGTCACCCCAGTCACTACGTTCCTGCATGGTCTTTCTTGTTTCTTCAGGGATCAGCTCATTAACAGGCGTGGCCATCCAGTACCCGCTGGAAATCGGCATAGCCTTCCCGGTAACGGATATTGGCAATAGCCAGTGCCCGTTTGGAGGCAGCTACGCTTTGATCCAGAATTTTCTGCTGTTCATCGGTTTTAAGCAGGCTGTAGTTGGCATTATCCACTTCTTGAGCCGCCTGCAGAACCTTATTCTGGTATTGTTCAATGAGCTGCTGCAGCCGGGCATCCTGAATGCGGACATTATTTTCAATACGATCATAATTGAAAACATTCCAAGTAAAGCCCGGTCCAAAGCTGAACAGTGTGGTTTCCGGTGTACTATCCAAGGTATTGGTTGACCAGCCCAGAGTACCGAACAGGGTAATACTGGGATAGAGGTCGGCTTCAGCCACGCCAATCTGGGCTGACTGAGCCGCCACCTGCCAGGCAGCAGTACGGATATCCGGACGGCGGGTTAACAGGCTGGCCGGGATGGGGTTAAACGTTTCCGGCGCAACATAGGACAGCCGGTAGCCTTTAATATATTCTTTAGGCAGATTCAGACTGCCCGGAGATTTTCCCAACAATACGGCCAGAGCATTCAGGTTTTTGTTTAGGGCAATTTCCAGATCGGGAATAGTGGCTAGGGTGGCCAGGTACTGAGTTTTGGCCTGCTGCAGGTCAAGCTCTGAGCCTTCTCTGCTTTTAAAACGGTTTTCAGTAATTTCATAGCTGCGTTTCTGGATGCGGGCATTTTCATGGGCAATGGCAATACGGCCCTGAGCTATGTGGTAGGCAAAATAGGCCTGCGCCACCTAGGTCGCTATCAGTACCTGAATATCCTGCTGATTGGTAATAGAGGCAAAGAAGGCTGCATCCGCTGATTCAATGCCGCGTTGAAAACGGCCCCAGAAATCCAGCTCCCAGCCAAGCGAAAATCCGGCCCCATAATCAACATAGTTCTGGTTGCGTTTCAGGGCTTTTCCGCCGTGATTGTCAATATTGACATAGGTAGCTGAACTATTCACCTGCTGTAATTTCGGATACAGTGTGCTCTGAGCAATACTTAATAAAGCACGGCTTTCAAAGATCCGCAGACCAGTAATTTTTATAGAAGGATTTTCTTTTCTGGCGGTGGCAATTAAGTCATTAAGTACCGGATCATTGAAAATTTTCCACCATAAGTCGGTATCCAGCGCCTGATCGGCTGTTTTGTTGACAGAAGCGGTGGGTTGCCACTGTTTTAGCCAGTTAACATCCGGCTCCTGATAATCCGGGCCCAGTACGGTACAGGCACTCAGAACGGTCAGAGCAAGGCCGGCAGTTAAGCGTTTTAAAGTGTGTATTACAGGCATACCGGTTTATTCACTCCGGGCATTGTTTTCCAGTGCCTGCATGGCCCGCATATCCTTAATACCATCCTCAACCCAGTTCATAAAGATGACATAAGCCAGGGATAGGAATACTGCACCAATAAAGAGTCCCAGTAATCCGGTTGCAACCATGCCGCCCAGTGCCCCTAATAAGACCACCGGCATAGCCTCACTGCCTTCCTTACCCTAGGCCAGCATAATACCGGCAATAATCATGGAAAAGATAAACTGTAGAATACCGCTGATAAAATCGGTGGCGGGATGCTGCCAGACGGAGTAAATCTTTTTGCCGACAACCGGCCATTTGGCAACTGACTGGGGAGGCTGTTTGAGCGTAAAGGTGTCGTTCTTGATGCTGGTATGCGTTTCCTGCACAAAATCTGCCAGTGAACCACCCAGCATAATGGTGGGGCCACCGATAATGAGTACTCCGGCCAGAATAAGTGCCCAGAGCATCAGTCCCATAAACAGACTGAAGATTTTCAGACTGATAAATACCAGAAAAATAACCAGGGCAAAGCGAATTAACACATCTGTCAGATCTTTGGTAATGAGCTTTCTTAATTGTATGTTGTTCTGCGAATTTTCACTGTTAATATCCATATTACTGATTTATCTCTCTTTACTATATATATAAGTTAAGTGTTAGATTAAAACGGAAAATATCGGCCATTATACACGGCTTTATGGCGTGTCAGGTAAAATTATTTCCTAAATTGTCAATATATCCAATTTCTAAAATTCGAATAAATCAAACAAGTTGTTGACATAGATCAATAAAATGCCTATTATAATAACCAAGTATTTAACTCAATAATAATCTTGAGCATAAATAATTAAAGAAATTTAGGAATAAAGAAAATGGCTAGAAAAGGTAAAAAACGTTCGATTCAAGTTTGGGGTTGTGATTTGGAAGACGGCACCAGAATTACTAATGACGATGAAGGTATTGTAAGTGTAATAGTTAATGGTGACAAAACTGTAACCGTTACTGATACCCATCATATTGAAAGAATTGTTGATGGAGCCCGCTGGGTTTCCTATGTACCCCGTCAGAACTAAGCCGGAAGCCGGAAACCGGCATCAGTAAAAACGGATAAAAGTACAGGTACGGTCTAAAACCCGTATTAACATAAAAAAGGAAGTACGGTTAAAACCCACTTCCTTTTTTATGCCTGCTGATATAGGCTTTGTATTACAATAGGTATTGAATGGCAGGATATAAACCACAGTAAGTGATGAGGCTATACTATTCCGGACACACAACTTAAAATACTTTTAAAAAGAGAGTGTGTTCAAAATGACAGATAAAACAAGACAAGCAAAGAGCTATACCCCGGAATTCAGAGAATCAGCAGTACAG
>JANELJ010000257.1 GCA_024511395.1 Gammaproteobacteria bacterium
GAATTTTCTCTTAAATTCCTCACCAAACTGGTTACACTAATTTGATGGTGGTTTACACCTGATAATACTCCAGCCATTAAGGCATTTAAACGGGTTTTATGGATATCAGGGCAGGTTCTTTTGATTTGTTTTTTGGTCGAAACAAATTTGTTCATATTTCACCATGAAAGTCGATCTTATTTAAACCTCGAATTTTCTAATAAATTCGTGGGGATACATCAGTATTAAAAGTGTGGTTATTAATAATAATGCAGAGACAGGACTTGCAGATCGATATAAGAAACTGGGTTTAAATGGCTTTATCAAAAAACCATTTACCCCGGTTGGATTTAAAGCTTTTATTACTCAAGTATTAAGCGGCAATCGCTTTGTTGAAGGTGGTGCGGTCTTACAGGAAGAAAATAAACTGCAGCAGAGCAGGATAAAATTAAAAGTATTAATGGCTGAAGACAACAAAGTTAACCAGATGGTGGCCAGAACCTTATTGCAAAAAGCAGGCTGTGAAGTGGATATAGCAGAGAACGGCCAACAGGCTGTACAGGCCTGGTAGGAAAATACCTATGATGCAATCTTTATGGACTGCCAGATGCCGGTAATGGATGGTTATGAGGCCACTGAAACCATACGTGAGCTTGAGCAGGAACAAAATCATATTCCCATTGTGGCCTTAACGGCCAATACAATGGATGGTGAAGCAGAGATCTGTTTTAATGCAGGAATGGATCGTTTTCTGGTTAAGCCTATTAATATTGCCCATTTAAAAGAAATACTGGAAGAAATTGCAGAGCATAAAATCTAAATATAGTTGTTTTTCAGGTGAACATAATGATCCGCCGAATACTGCAAACCTTCAATTTCTTTTTCCGTCAGCTCTCTCAATTGTTTTGCCGGTGAACCCACATACAGGTAACCGCTTTGCAGGCGCTTGCCCGGCGCTACCAGGGCACCGGCAGCAATAAAGACATTTTTTTCAATCACTGCACCATCAAGGATAATAGCGCCCATGCCAATCAGACAATTGTCTTCAATGGTACAGCCGTGCAGTACCACATTATGCCCCACCGTTACCTGGCTGCCGACCGTTAAAGGAAAGCCGCTGCCCGGCTGAGCCGGGTTTTCATGGGTCACATGCAGCACACTGCCGTCCTGGATACTGGTATTATTGCCAATTTTAATCCAGTTAACATCACCACGAATAGTGGTATTAGGCCAGACTGAACTGTCTGCACCAATACTGACCTGGCCGATAACTACCGCAGATTCATCAATATAGGCTGAAGCATCAATTTCAGGCTGATGCTGGTTAAAAGGTCTGATATTCATACTATTTCCCCTAGGAGCGTGGGCATCCTGCCTGCGCAAAAGTACTTAAAGTCTAGCGCATCGTGACCAGTTCTTCAGCACTGCAGGGATGTATCGCTACAGTATTATCAAAATCTTCCTTGGTGGCTCCCATCTTAACTGCCACAGCAAAGCCCTGCATCATTTCATCGGCACCGGGACCTATCACATGAATGCCGACAATTTTTTGTTTTGCGCCCACGCAAACCAGTTTCATGGCGGTAGGTACTTTATGTTTGGTAAATGCATGGGACATGGAGGTAAAGCTGGTGCTGTACACCTTAACGGAATCACCATGAGATTCCTTGGCCTGACTCTCACTCAGGCCTATAGTGGCAATAGGTGGATGGCTGAAGACTACGGAAGCAATATTGGAGTAATCCAGTTTACGATCGGGCATATTATTAAACAACCGGTCTGATAAACGTCGGGCGGCGGCAATTGCTACTGGAGTCAGCGCCGCTTTACCGTTAACATCACCCAGAGCATAAATGCCCTTAATATTGGTTTCTTCAAATTCATTACTGGGGATAAAACCGTGCTTATCAGTATGTACACCTGCTGCTTCAAGATTTAAATCGGCGGTATTAGGGGCACGGCCAATGGCCCAGACCAAGGCCTCTACATTATTAACCTGCTGGTTATTGGTACACTGCAGGGTTAGTTTACCGTCCTCATTTTCAACCACGTTTTCAACTTCGGTGGTAGTAAGAAATACCAGGTTAGGATCGTCCTGTAGTACCTTGGCCAGTGCTCCCTGCAGCATATCATCAAAGTTACCCAGTACATGACCGCCACGGATCAGCAGGGTGACCTGGCTACCCAGAGCACTCATCAGGCCGGCCAGTTCTACGGCAATATAGCCGGAACCGACAATAGCAATATGTTCTGGCTGTTCGTCCAGTTCAAAAAAAACATTGGAAGTTATGCCCAGTTCCGCACCGGGAATATCGGGGACAACAGGATAGCCGCCGGGTGCCACCACAATGTGATCCGCTGTATAATGTTCACCATCCACTTCCAGAGTATGAGCATCCACAAAGCGGGCTTGGCCTTCAATATAGTCAATATTGGAATCGGCCAGGTAGTTGCCATACCAGTCAATAATACCGCCAATATAATTTTCCCGCTGCATGACCAGTTTGTCCCAGTTCAGACCATTACTATGGGCATCAAAACCGTAGTCAGGTGCATTCTGTATGGCATGGGCAATATTTGCCGCATTCCACATGACTTTTTTAGGTACGCAGCCGATATTGACACAGGTACCGCCTACTTCATTACTTTCAATGACGGCACATTTTTTTCCGTATTGTGCTGCCCGTTCTGCTGCTGAAAGACCGCCGCTGCCGGCGCCGATGGAAATTAAATCATAATGTTGTGACATAGCGAATACCTGAATCAGTTGAAACAATAGTATTATTGTGGGGTTAATAAGGTATTTTATCAACTTGTTTATAACAGGTTTATTTAGCTTCTGCAGACCAAAATATTATTTAATTGCAAAGCTAAAATAACTAAAGTTTAGAGCGACAGCTCACCCTTGAGAGTCCTGTTTCGCTCATACGTTCTTTAACAATTTGTTTATAACCAGCTGTTTTGAAATTGTTTTTATAACAAATCTTCAAATCGCCTTAAAATATCCATATCCGGCGGGTGGAATTTTTGGGACTTACCATCCCACCAGTCCCTGACTCTAACCTGCGAAAAATACCTTATCAGTCCCATTCGTATTCTTCCGGCAGTAATGGGTGTATTCTTTCGCCAGGGCGTATTATCAATTAAGCGCAATACCGGGTCCGGACATTTAATAGCCCGCAATTGAGGTATAATATACCCCGGAGCAATAATGTGTACCCATCGATGTAACACCTTCCGGGTTTTCTGCCAGGTCTGTTTCATGCCCCAGTCATTTTTTAACTGATTGAACAAGGGCTCAATTGACCAGCGCTTTTCATAAGCGACAATAATATCCAGACCACTTAACTGCATATCTGTT
>JANELJ010000258.1 GCA_024511395.1 Gammaproteobacteria bacterium
GTGACTTTCTTTAAACTGCCGGGCTTGATAGTTTTACTCTTTAGTCCGGCTTTAATGGTTTCAATCAGTAATTTTTCACTGCCTGATTTACCCGGCCGGTTACGCCATTTGGTCATGGTCGCAGGGTGTATGGGCATCTTATGCTGAAAGTATTCTTCTCCACAAAAATATTGCCAGTATGGATTTTCTGTCCAGCATGTTTTCAAGGCGCATCCTGAACAGGTCTTCCTGAGGTATTTTTGGCTGTTTCTTTGGCTTCATTTTGGTCTGGAAATTTGCAAGGTAATAAGGCTTATTTTACCAAAAACCTGCAAATTTAACACCCATAATCAAGCAATATTTCTTTATAAATCAATGTGCTATGATTTATTCAGGTCGGACTATGTAATACAGTCTGTACAAAATACTACGAGACTGGGCATGTGCGGTTCAGCATTAACCTAACACCGCAAAACACGCTCAAAACCACCTCTTTTGCCGGCCAGGCGCTCCAAATTCTCATTCGGAGCTATAACCATAGATAATGCACAATTATCTATGGTTAGAATGCTTGCTTTTCAGTGGTTGCATTTTATGTTTACCATGTACTTTGTAGCGTATTCTGTAGCAGTGTAGTATAATACGAAATACACAGAGACGAACACCGGGAAATCGTAGAAGCCATTCAAAACAAAACTACTTTATTTGACAATCACTGGCATATTGTTAATTTGGCAACACAAGACGATTATCTTATGAAGTTATTTTATATGGTGCATGATTGCTGGCCTGAAGACCCGAAATATTGGGCGAATGTCAATTGCCACAATATCAGGAAAAAACAGCGAATAGATTATCCCTGCCATCAGAAAGGGAGAAGTTGCTGGATCACACCGGATGGACAAGTGTATCCGGTAGATCCTGAAACACACGATAATAACTATCCAAAAAGTATGGGGTCGATGCGAAGAGCGTTGTATCAGAGTGTCATGCCATTGGGGATTCAATGCGGTGGGATCAATATATCGCTACACGTGGACATGGCCAGTACCATCTGTAACATCAGTGATCTTTTTCAATATCTACAATAAAAAGCGAGAAAACTATGGCCAGAGCCGGAATAAACAGAGCCCGGGTAGAGCAGGCGATCATTAATTTAAAGAAGGAAAACCGCTACCCTTCCTACCAATTGATCCGTCAGTATTTAAAAAACAGCGGTTCATACAGTACCATCGGCCGTCTGGTGCGAGAGTTAAAAGAAGAGAACCCGGCGCTTTTTGGTGAGCAGGTGGATATTCCTGATGCCATTTTAAAAACGGTCAATGTTCTGTCCGGACAACTCAGAGCAGAAGCCCGAAAAGAAGCGGAGCAAACAGAGAAACAATTCCTGGAAGCCGCCGATGAACAGGAAAAACTGTATAAAAATTTACACAAGGAGTATGATGAACTGCATCATGCTCACCAGGAACTGCAGGATCAACTGGCAGAAAAAACCGTTCATGAGGACAATTTAAACCAATGCCTGCAGGAAAAAAACATTGAAATCGCATCTTTAAAAACCGAACAGAAAAATTGCGAAAAAAATCTGGACGACAAAACAGAACAAATAACCACTCTTGAGGCAAAGTTCGATCAACTGTATCAACAACACAAACACTATCAGGAAGCCTCAAAACAGGAACGTGACACACTAAGAGCCGCTCATGAGCGGCAGTTAACCGCATTACAGAATGAAATAAAAACTCTGAAAGAAACTGTTGCCGGCAAACTGGAAGAGATCAGTTTTCTTAATAATGATAATGTCCGCCTGACCAGTGAGCTAAACGCCACACAAAGAGAATTGCAGGATAAAAAAGACACGAACAAAAAACAGGCGCAGGAAATTAAAGAGCTTCAGGCTAAAAATGAAGCCCTGGAAAACAGGCGTTCCGAACTGGAAAAAAATCTCAATAATACACAAAATAAGCTACAAAACCTGTCTGAGCAACAAAACAGTCTGCAACAGACAATAAAGCAACTAAAATCCGATCTGGACAAAGCCGGCTCTGAAATCAATACACTCAGCCCTTTGCTGAATGAAATACAGGAATTAAAGGCCATGATCCATCAGCAAAACAAAACCAGACAGAAAAAAGGATAAGCCGCTATATATTGTGGATTGTCCAGCTGAGAAAACTACAATATATAGTGTTAAACGATAATCCGGAGCAAAAAGTTTATGTCAAAACCGCCCTCCCCTGCTTCTTCTGGCAATCAGTTAAACGACAAGGTGAAGCGATACCTGCAGGCCGGTACCCGGGACAATACCCGCAAAAGTTATCGCTCGGCCATTAAGCATTATGAGATCACCTGGGGCGGCCTGTTACCGGCCACACCGGAAATGATCTGCAATTACCTGAGCGACAAAACGGACTCGCTTAATCCTGCCACCTTACAACTGCATCTGGCCGCCCTGTCCTCCTGGCACGAAAGCCAGGGATTTATTAATCCCACCCGGCATCCCCTTGTTAAGAAGATCTTAAAAGGGATCATGGCGATCCATGGTCAGCAAACCAGACAGGCCAGCCCCATGCAGATAGAGCAACTGCAGACAATCTGTGCTCACCTGGATGCACAAATCCAAAAAGCAGAAGAAAGAAAAACACTGCTTCCGCTGTATCGCAATAAAGCACTTATGCTGGTCGGTTTCTGGCGGGCTTTTCGCAGTGATGAATTGGCTCGCATTACCGTTGAAAACATCAGCGAAAAAGACGATGGGTTGGAAATCTACCTGCCAGGAAGCAAAACGGACAGAAGTTACGGGGGGCAGACTTACTTTTTGCCCCGGTTAAAACAGCTATGCCCGGTGACGGCGCTCAAAAACTGGGCGGACATCAGTATGTTGGCAGAAGGCCCTTTATTCTGTGGCATTGATCGCTGGGGGAATATCCGTGAAAAAGCCCTTTACCCTAATAACATCAATGTCATTATAAAAAAAATCGTTCAGGATGCCGGGCTGGATAATTCCGATCAATACAGTTCACATTCGTTGCGCAGAGGTTTTGCCAGCTGGGCCAATAGTAACGACTGGGACCTGGTGTCGCTTATGCAATATGTGGGTTGGAAAGAGCATCGTTCGGCTTTGCGTTATATCAATAAAGACAAAGCCATACAAAATAAAATTAATCAGGCATTAAAATAATAGCCTCAACAGTCCTTTTGTTTTGGATATTTTTTTAACAAATTTAAAATCGGCTTTATTGCGTATTCTGCTGATGGTGAACACCAATTCTGATCCATCATGAACACCCATTCTGTTCTATCGTGAACACCCAACCCTGCCCACACATTGGCGTACAGTCTTTTTACCCTAAGTG
>JANELJ010000047.1 GCA_024511395.1 Gammaproteobacteria bacterium
ACCAGACCTATGATTAAGCAGAATGGTCAATGGCAGGAAGCCAGCTGGGATGATGCCCTGCAGTTTGCCGTTAACGGCCTGAAAGCCATATCCGATGCCAGTGAACTGGGCGCCGTCTGTTCACCTTCTGCCACTACTGAAGAAATGTTTTTATTACAGAAACTGATGCGGGGTATCGGCAGTAATAATATTGATCACCGTCTGCGCCAGACGGACTTTTCCGCTCAGGATGCTGATCCTCGTTTCCCGGGACTGGGTATGAAACTGGCCGAAGTTAAAAACATTAATGCCGCACTGCTGATTGGCTCAAATGTCCGTAAAGAACAGCCGATTATGGGCCATCATTTAAGACAGGCCAGTTTAAAGGGGGCACAGATTGCTGTGCTTAATCCTGTTAAATATGAGCAGATTTTCAAACTTGCCCAGGAATTTATTGCCGCCCCTTCCCAGATGATTAATGAATTAAAATCTCTGGCTAAAGCAGCTCTGGAAATCACGGGTAAAAAAGCCCCTAAAGGACTGACTGCTCTGGTTTCAGATCAAACGGTCAGCGATGCACATAAGGCCTGTATTGAAAACTTAAATCAGGCTGACAATGCAACGGTTATTATAGGAACCATGCTGCAGGCTATGCCGGATTATGCCGCCATGCGTATGCTGGCAGGCTTTATTGCCGATGCCACTGATTCAGTTTTAAGCTATTTAACCCCGGGGGCTAATACCAGCGGTGCTTATCTTTCCGGAATGCTGCCTAACCGCAATGCGGCCGGTGAGTCAAGTGATGGTCTGGATACTCAGGCTATGTTTGCACAGCCTAGAAAGGGCTATATTTTATTCGGTATTGAACCGGATCGGGATATAGAAAATCCTGTTCAGGTACAAAATGCCTTAGATAATGCTGATTTTGTTGTGGCTGTAAGTATGTACCAGTCAGACACCCTGCAGAACAGTGCGGATGTTTTATTACCGCTATCAGCTATTACCGAATCATCCGGTACCCTGATCAATGTGGAGGGTACCTGGCAGAGCTTCCAGGCAGCCAGTAAGGCCATTGGCCAGTCCAAGCCGGGCTGGAAGATTTTACGGGTCATGGGTAATCTGTTTGATGTCAGCGGTTTTGATTACCAGAGTTCAGATGAGGTGCTGGCTGATGTTAAGACTTCAGACGGTGATGCAGTAACAGATAAAGCAGGCAATAAACTATCCTGGCAATGTCCGGATAACAGTACTGCAGAAACCGCTCTGCAACGCATTGCTGAACTGCCGATATATGCGGTAGATGCGGTAGTCAGACGGGCCAAAGCTCTGCAGAAAACCGATGATGCTCAGGTTAACTGTGCCCGAATAAACTCAGCGACCGCAGAGAAACTGAAAATAGAGGACGGCCAGACAGTTTCAGCAATACAGGATGGTAATGCAGTGGATATTGCTGCCAGTATTGATGATCGAATTGCCGATAATTGCGTCTATATTCCGGCGGGTATTGAGTCTGCAGCGGCTTTAGGCGGCGGTTATAATGCCATTGAACTTAAGGCAAAATAGCAAACAGCTTTATAAAGATTTACATTTATTTATAAAAAGTTTTAAAAATTGCAAAATAAACAGCTTAGATAAACGGAGCCGATTTTGTTAGACCTGATTTTATCCATTTATAAAATACCGGTAATCAATATACTGGTCAAGATCATTGTGATCATGGTGCCGTTATTATTGACTGTCGCATATTTTACCTATGCAGAACGAAAAGTCATCGGCTATATGCAGGTGCGTATCGGGCCTAACCGTGTCGGACCACGCGGCTGGCTGCAGCCCATTGCCGATGCCATGAAGCTGATGTTCAAGGAAATTATTTTTCCTTCTGATGCGAATAAGGTACTGTTTACCATCGCGCCGACCCTGGCCATTGCAACGGCACTGGCGGCCTGGGCCGTAGTACCCTTTGGTTCAGAATTGGTACTGGCGGATATTAATGTAGCCCTGCTCTATATCCTAGCCATGACCTCCATCGGAGTGTATGGTATTATTCTGGCGGGCTGGTCTTCAAACTCCAAGTACGCCATTATGAGTACCTTAAGAACAGCGGCGCAGGTGGTGTCCTATGAAATTGCCATGGGTTTTGCTCTGGTGGGAGTCGTAATGGCGGCCCGCAGCCTCAATATCGGTGATATTGTAGAAGGGCAGAGCAGCAGCATCTGGGGCTGGTATATGTGGCCCTTACTGCCTCTGTTTGTAATTTATTTTATTTCCGGTGTGGCAGAAACCAACCGGGCACCCTTTGATGTGGCCGAAGGTGAATCTGAAATTGTGGCCGGTTTCCATGTGGAATATTCCGGTATCCTGTTTGCCATTTTCTTCCTGGCGGAATACGCCAATATGATCCTGATTTCCATTATGGCAGCCCTGATGTTTATGGGCGGCTGGTTATCACCTTTTGAAGGTGTCAGTGCCCTAGGCCTGGGAGACAGTTTCCTGGCCGGTTCCAGTATTATCTGGTTATTAGCCAAAACCGCAATATTTATGTTCCTGTTCCTGTGGTTCAGGGCCACCTTTCCACGCTATCGTTATGATCAGATCATGCGCCTGGGTTGGAAAGTATTTATACCTATCACCATTGTCTGGATTTATGTGGTAGGTTTAATGTATTACCTGGAATTAGCCCCTTGGTTTATTAAGGGCTAAGAGCGGATTGATAAAAGTAAGTATTCATATATAAAGAGCAAAATGATAAATAGTAACGTCGTTACCAAAGTAGTTAGTAAAGGTTTCTGGAGATAATTTGTGCATCAATTGACCCAATTTTTTGACAGCCTGTTTTTAGCAGAACTCTTTAAGGGGCTGAGTGTGACGGGCAAATATCTTTTTAAGAAAAAGATCACGGTACAGTACCCGGAAGAAAAAACGCCTCAGTCTTTTCGCTTTCGGGGTCTGCATGCACAGCGCCGTTATGCTAATGGTGAAGAACGTTGTATTGCCTGTAAACTATGCGAGGCCATCTGTCCGGCACTGGCTATTTCCATTGAATCAGAACAGCGGGAAGACGGTACACGTAGAACTAAAAGCTATGATATTGATTTAACCAAGTGTATTTTCTGTGGTTTTTGTGAAGAATCCTGTCCGGTAGATTCCATTGTGGAAACACGGATTTTTGAATACTACGGAGAAGAACGCGGTGATTTATTAATGACCAAGGAAAAACTGCTGGCAGTGGGCGATAAATACGAAGCCCAAATTGCCGCTGACCGCGCTCAAGATGCGCCTTATCGTTAATAATGAGTAGTTAACACAAGAGTCAAAATTAACAAAACTGGCAGACCCAATGTCTGCCAAATGTGGAATAATTTATGGAAACCTTTGTTTTTTACATTTTTTCGGCCTTTATGGTGCTTTCAGCATTAATGGTGATCAGCGTTAATAACCCGGTTAAAGCAGCCTTTTTTCTGGTACTGAGTTTCTTTGCCTCAGCCGCCATCTGGTTATTACTGGAAGCCGAATTCCTGGCCATTATTCTGGTTATTGTCTATGTCGGCGCAGTTATGGTGCTGTTCCTGTTTGTGGTGATGATGCTGGACATCAATATGGTCCAGATTAAAAAAGGTTTTGTGAATAATCTACCACTGGCAGTGGCGGTAGCCATTGCCATGTTTGCGACCATTTTCTTTGTAGTAGGCGGCGAATCTTTTAGTCAATCAGTCTTTACCATTCCTGATCGTCACGGTGCTGATTACAGCAATGTCGCTGAACTGGGTAAGGTGTTATATAGCGATTATGTGTATTCCTTTGAAATTGCTGCCGTGATCCTGCTGGTGGGTATTATTGCCGCTATCAGTCTGACATTGAGAAGACGGCCTAATACCCGTCATCAGAAAATTGAAGATCAGATTGCCGTTAAGAGTAAGGATCGTCTGCAGGTCGTTAAAGTGGATGCTCAGCCCAGAAAATATGAGCCTGCAAAAGAGGAGCAAAAATAATGTTGTCACTGACGCACTTTCTGGTTCTTGGTGCCATTATGTTTTCCATTGCCATGGCCGGGATCTTTATCAACCGTAAAAATGTCCTGATCCTGCTGATGTGTGTTGAACTGATGCTGCTGGCGGTTAATATCAATTTTATAGCTTTCTCTCATTATCTGGGCGATAGTGCCGGGCAGGTTTTTGTGTTCTTTATTCTTACCGTTGCGGCAGCGGAAGCGGCCATTGGTCTGGCAATATTAGTGGTTCTGTTTAGGAATAAACGCACCATTAATGTTGAAGAACTTGATTCATTGAAGGGTTAATCTAGTGTTTGAAAATTATAGCGACTCACAAGTTTATCTGGCCATTGTACTGGCTCCGCTGATCGGTTCAATACTCGCCGGGGTCTTCAATGCTTATATCAGCCGTGCGGTTGCCCATACCGTGACTATTGCCGGCGTGGCCATATCTTTTGTTCTGGCTTTGTTTGTATTTAAGTATTTTGCCTTTGACGGCGCACCCACCTATAACGAAACCGTTTATACCTGGCTGGTCAGTGACGGTATACATTTTGAAATCGGCTTTATGGTAGATAACCTGACGTCCATGATGCTGGTTGTGGTCAGTTTTGTATCCCTGATGGTGCATTTATATACCATCGGTTATATGCATGATGATCCGGGTTATAAACGTTTCTTCAGCTATATCTCCCTGTTTACCTTCTCTATGTATATGCTGGTGATGTCCAATAACTTCTTGCAACTGTTCTTCGGCTGGGAAGCGGTGGGTCTGGTGTCTTATCTGCTGATTGGTTTTTACTACAAGAAAGAAAGTGCCATTTTCGCTAACCTGAAAGCCTTCCTGGTTAATCGGGTCGGTGATTTTGGTTTTATTCTGGGTATTGCCGGTATCCTGATGCTGTTTAACACTCTGGATTATGCGGAAGTCTTTGCCGCAGCTAACAGCAAGGCGGGAGCGACCATTGAGCTTATTCCAGGTACTCAGTGGTCAATGATCACGGTGATCTGTTTATTATTATTTGTCGGTGCCATGGGTAAATCAGCCCAGGTACCCTTACATGTCTGGCTGCCCGATTCCATGGAAGGCCCAACGCCTATTTCAGCCCTGATCCACGCCGCAACTATGGTTACTGCCGGTATCTTTATGGTAACCAGAATGACACCCCTGTTTGAACTGTCTGAAACGGCTTTGTCCTTTATTCTGGTTATTGGTGCCATTACCGCTTTGTTTATGGGTTTTCTGGGTATTATTCAAAACGATATCAAGCGGGTGGTGGCCTATTCAACCCTGTCCCAGTTAGGCTATATGACAGTGGCTCTGGGCGCTTCAGCTTATTCCGCAGCTGTATTCCACCTGATGACTCATGCTTTCTTTAAGGCCTTATTATTCCTGGCTGCAGGCTCGGTAATTATCGGTATGCATCATATACAGGATATCCGTAAAATGGGCGGTCTGAAAAAATACATGCCTATTACTTACTGGACATCGCTGATTGGTACTCTGGCCTTAATCGGCTTCCCCGGACTGTCCGGTTTCTTCTCTAAAGACAGTATTATTGAAGCGGTTCGCCTGTCTCACCTGCCCGGTGCAACCTTTGCCTATTATGCGGTTCTGGCCGGAGTGTTTGTTACCGCTCTGTATAGTTTAAGACTGTTCTTTATTGTCTTCCATGGTGAAGAACGTATGGATCATCATACTAAAGAACATTTAAAAGAATCCCCCTGGGTGGTTACTGTACCGCTGGTACTGCTGGCTATACCTTCGGTAATTATTGGTGGCCTGACGATCAGTAGTGTCCTGTATGGTGATTATTTTAACGGTGTAGTCTTTGTTGAAGAAGCGCATAATGTACTGGGTCACCTGAAAAAAGAATTTCACGGACCTATGGGCATGGTACTGCATGGCATTACCGCCACGCCCTTTATTTTAATGCTGGCAGGTATTGCTGTGGCCTGGCTGCTGTATATGAAAAATCCATCGGTACCGGGCAAGATCAAACAATCTTTCTCACTGATTTACAATATTATGGATAACAAGTATGGCTTTGATGCATTTAATGAAAAAGTCATAGCAGGCGGTACGCGGGGTATCGGTCATTTATTATCCAAAGTGGGTGATCTGCTGATTATTGACGGAATTATCGTCAACGGCTCAGCAAAAACCGTCGCTTGGGTATCCGGTATTATCAGACATATGCAGACCGGTTATTTATATCATTATGCATTTGCCATGATTCTGGGGATGATCGCCTTGCTGGTGATTGTGGTCTATTAAGATATTTAACTTTGCTCATACTGATAAGCTTATGTCTATAAAGCAGTTTTGGTTAATATTTGAGCAAAGCAATTAAAAGTTTAGAAATTAAAGGTAATTAATACATGTTTTCAAATTTGCCGTTATTGAGTTTGGTGATTTGGACTCCCATTATTGGTGGGATGCTGGTGTTGGCGACAGGAAGCAAAAACAGCATTGAAGCCAAAGTGCTGTCCCTGCTGATATCCTTGGCTACTCTGGTACTGTCTATACCGCTTTATACCCAGTTTGATAACAGCCTTGCCACTATGCAGTTTGAAGAACTGATCCCCTGGATCAGCAGTTTTCATATCAATTATCATATTGGTGTGGATGGTATTTCCATGCCGCTGATTTTACTGACTACGTTTATTACTGTCATTGTTGTCATTGCAGCATGGAAAGTTATTACCTATAAAGTTGCTCAGTACCTGGCGGCTTTTTTAATCCTTGAAGGCTTGATGATTGGTACTTTTGCAGCACTGGATGCTATGCTGTTTTACGTGTTCTGGGAAGCACTGCTGATCCCCATGTTTGTTATTATTGGTATCTGGGGTGGACCTAACCGGGTTTACGCAACCATTAAGTTCTTCCTGTACACTTTCCTGGGTTCAGTCTTTATGTTGATTTCTCTGCTGTATATGTATATGCATGCCATCGATGTAAATGGTGTAGGTACTTTCAGTATTCTGGAACTGCATAAACTGCCACTGGGTATGACTGCCCAGATCCTTATCTTTTTATCTTTCTTGCTGGCCTTTGCGGTCAAGGTACCTATGTGGCCGGTTCATACCTGGCTGCCCGATGCTCACGTTGAAGCGCCGACAGGTGGTTCTGTTATTCTGGCAGCGATTATGCTAAAACTGGGTGGCTACGGCTTCCTGCGTTTCAGTCTGCCCATTACGCCTGATGCCAGTGCGTCACTGGACTGGCTGGTCATAGGCTTATCATTAATTGCTATTGTTTATATCGGCTTTGTGGCTCTGGTTCAGGCGGATATGAAAAAACTGATTGCTTATTCCTCTATTTCCCATATGGGCTTTGTTACCCTGGGTTTTTTCCTGTTCTGGAAAATTACTGAAAATACTGGCAGTGCCGCCGGTGCAGCCCTTGGACTGGAAGGCGGTATGGTACAGATGATTTCCCACGGTTTTATTTCCGGCGCCATGTTCCTCGGTGTCGGTGTATTATATGACCGTATGCATACCCGTATGATTAAAGACTACGGCGGTGTGGTTAATACCATGCCGGCCTTTGCTACTTTTGCAGTATTTTTTGCCATGGCCAATGCCGGCCTGCCTGGTACTTCCGGTTTCGTGGGTGAATTTATGGTCATTATGTCGGCCTTTAAAGCCAACTTCTGGTATGCCTTCCTAGCAGTCATTACCCTGATTATTGGTGCGGCTTATACCCTGTGGATGATAAAACGGGTTGTCTTTGGTCCGGTTGCCAATGAGCAGGTAGAAAATCTGGAAGATATGTCCAAACGGGAATTTTTTATGATGCTGGTGCTGGCCATTGCGGTACTGGCGATTGGTTTGTATCCTGCACCCATACTGGATGTTATGCATGCTACGATTGACAATTTAATTAACCATATTTCGGTATCCAAACTGCATTAAGACAGACAGAACAGGACAAGAGTAAAACTATTATGAATTTTGTAACACCTGATTTTATGCCGGCGATGCCCGAAATCTTTTTGCTGACGATAGTGTGTGCTATTTTAATCATCGACCTGTTTTTAAAAGATGAAAGCCGCGGCGCTACCTATATGCTGTCGCTGATTGCTCTGGCCGCTACGGCTATTTTGTCTTTTACCGGTTATTCTCAGGAGACGGTGACGACCTTTAACGATTCCTTTATTCTTGACCCCATGGCCAGTATTTTAAAAGTGGCCATCTGCGTAGTAGTAATGGGTGTATTTATTTATGCCAAAGACTATCTGATTGATCGAAACATCTATAAGGGTGAATATTTTATCCTGGGCCTGTTCGGGGTAATGGGTATGATGGTGATGGTGTCTGCCGGTAATTTCCTGACCGTGTATTTAGGACTGGAATTATTATCCCTGTCCATGTATGCCATGATTGCCATGCAGCGTGATTCTGCGATTGCTTCTGAAGCCGCCATGAAATACTTTATTCTCGGTGCCATTGCTTCTGGTATGCTCCTGTACGGTATGTCCATGGTTTATGGGGTAACCGGTTCTCTGGATCTGGCCAACCTTAATAAAGCAGTTTCCACTGCCGACAGGATAGTGATGAGTTTTGGTCTGGTCTTTATTATCCTCGGTATCGCCTTTAAACTGGGTGCGGTACCTTTTCATATGTGGATGCCCGATGTGTACCAGGGTTCACCCACTTCAGTTACACTGTATATTTCCAGCGCACCTAAAATAGCCGCCTTTGCCATGATGTACCGCCTGCTGGTGGACGGTCTGACCGATATGCATGCTGACTGGCAGATGATCCTGATTATCCTCTCCGTATTATCCATGGCTCTGGGTAATATTATCGCTATAGCTCAAACTAATCTGAAAAGAATGTTTGCCTACTCCACTATTGCTCATGTCGGCTTTATTGTTATGGGTGTGCTGACCGGTACTCAGGCCGGTTATGGTGCTTCCATGTTTTATGCCATCGTTTATGCCATTATGAGTGTCGGCGGTTTTGGTATGATTGCCTTATTAAGCCGGGCCGGTTTTGAAGCCGATAATATTGATGACTTTAAGGGGCTGAACCAGAAAAGCCCTTGGTTTGCCTTTATTATGATGGCCATTCTGTTTTCCATGGCCGGTGTTCCTCCTTTCCTGGGCTTCTGGGCAAAAATTTCAGTACTGCAGGAAGCAGTTAACAGCGGTCTGGTCTGGCTGGCCATAGTTGGTGTAGTCACTTCTGTTATTGGTGCCTTCTACTACCTGCGTGTTGTTAAAGTCATTTACTTTGACAAGCCAATGGATAACACACCCATCAAGGCCAGTATGGACATTCGCATGGCCTTAAGTATTAACGGTGTCGCTATTCTGGCTTTGGGACTGTATCCTACTGCCTTAATCGCTCTGTGTATTAATACTTTCTCCTGAACCTTCCAGTTTCTCTGCTGTCTCTTTTCTATTGCTAAAAGAGACAGTTCAAAGGCCCAACCATGAATACCAGTGTTGCTATTACCATTTTGTTCTTTATTGCCATTATTGCCGAAAACCTACCGTTTTTAACAGATAAGGTATTCATGGTATTTAATTCTGATAAGGGAAAAGGCTTCTGGCTAAGGTTTGCTGAATGGTTTTTAATGTATCTGGTGGTTATGGCCATTGCCATTGGTCTTGAAACCAAGCTGTATGGGCAGGCGTATAAGCCCGTCTGGGAATTCTGGAACTTCTCCCAGAACTGGGAATTTTACTTTATTACCATCTGCCTGTTTCTGGTATTTGCCCTGCCAGGCTTTTTTTATCACTATGATTTAAAAAAATATTTAGTCAACCCTGAATAAAATATATGGCATTGATTAATAAAGAAATAGTGCTTGATTGTAGGTGTTAAATTTGCAAGTTTTTGGTAAAATAAACCTTATTACCTTGCAAATTTCCAGACCAAAATGAAGCCAAAGAAACAGCCAAAAATACCTCAGGAAGACCTGTTCAGGATGCGCCCTGAAAACATGCTGGACATAAACCATGAGTTGATTA
>JANELJ010000048.1 GCA_024511395.1 Gammaproteobacteria bacterium
GTTGCCGAAGCTCAGCAGTCCGGTCAGCCTTTAGATGTTGACGCTGTTAAATTATCCAATCAGGCCTTAAGAGATTCAGCACGGGAAACCGGTGTTGAATTATACTCACAGCAACTGGTCAAACAGCAGTTTGAAACCTATGCATCTGCATCAGCCAATGCTTCTGACAATAGTCAGGCATCCAGCACCGGAAGCTCTGAAAGCAGTCCTTCAGTCTGGACTTATGATGCGGCCAATATCAATGAAGCCTTACAAACTGCACAACAACGTGCTTTGGGTGTTTCCGTTTATGAAAGACTGTATGAAGCAAGAGATAATTTTGACGGCTACAATCCCGTCAACCGGCCAGTTCTTGATGTTTATGTCTAATTAAAATTTTAAGAAAAAGTGTAATAAATTCAACCACTCCAGATGGCTTTTGTTGAACTCTCTCTTTGCGCCATCCAACTATATCATGACAGGGTACCTGATGCTCACTGTATTTAACACTCACTTCCGTAGCAAACCACCAGCCAGAATGATTACCCTTACGCCTTAACGCCCCCAGTTCTTCACGCAAATTACCCTGAACCTGACCATGTTCAAATCTGGCCATAGGACGTCTGACAATTTCACCATTAATTAATTCAAGACGGTCATCCGTTTTTAATGCTTCTATTAAATCATCAATATTTTTAAGTTTGTGTGCTTCCATAGGACACTTTTTTCCAAAACCTGTTAAATTCACAATAGAACTATTTACACTATTTGACAAGTTTTATATTTACTCGTTTCTTCGTCCTGAGTATGTTTTAAACCTAAATTCAGCCCGATATTCCTTTTGGGTCGATTTAAGACGTATGGTTGCCTGCCAGACAGTTGCTTCTGTTTTATCGGCATTGCTTTTGCTTTTCGCTTCAATTCTGGCTGTGGCCACCCAGTGCTCCGGTACAACCAGCTTATCATTCTTGTCCGGGGATAGTAAAACCGTTTGGATATCGGTACCAGCTCTTGTATTAGCTTGTTCCTGCAATAATACTGCAAGAGATTCTATGCCTTCAAAATCAAAGCCGCTGGCTTTCACAGTCAGCAGGTACTCATGTTGTGCTGCATTTAAAGCGGTAATAGACAGGCTCAGACGCTGAAACTCTCCATTAGTGACAATAGAAGCACTGCATACCGAAGTCATGGGGTCACAGAGCGGGTTACTGCCCAGTTTTACGATTTTATCCGAGTTTTCATCCAGGAAACTGGCAAAATCCTGAATAAATGAAATGGCAATAAAAATGACCACGCTCAGCACAAGCAGACGGGCATACTTGTTATTAAAAAGTGACTTATTCATTTATTTTACCTGGTTTCTTTACCCGATTACCCCAAATTTCGTATTCCTGCAACACCCTGTGCTCCGTAAAGCCAGGCCTGCGGTATATCTTCTATCTGTACACCACCCAGAGCATACACCGGCATAGCAGCCAGTTCAGTTAATCGCCTGAATGGTTCCCAGCCCAAAGGCAGTTGTTCGGGATGAGAGCGGGTTTTCTGCACCGGTGAAAGCGTAATAAAATCCAGCTTTAAATCACTGGCCCGTTTGATTTCCTCCTGGTTATGACAGGAAGCAGAAATCAGCTTATCCGGATAAGTTTTTTTATACTGTGCTATAAATGCATTATTAAATAAGTGCCTGCTGGTTAAATGCAAACCGGTGGATTGCTGATGCAGATAGTCCGGTAACTGCATCGATGAATTAAACAGGATCTGAACCTTATTCCCTACCTTTTCCATCACCTGTTTAATAGTTTCTTCCAGTGCTTTACCAGAGAGGGATTTTAAACGTATCTGTACCAGATGATGCTTATCCAGCAGTGCATTTATGGCAAAAACCGCCATTGTCTGTGTCTGTAAATCAGCACTAATAGCATAAACAAGGGGTAATTGCAGAGCATTAATAATAACCGCATTGGCATCCGGAAAAGCATATTGCCTGAGCTGGTTAATGGGCACCCACTGTACCAGCTGGCCTTCTGCCCCGGTGGAAACAGTATTATCAGGATACTCATAACCACCAGAAGTTTCAAACTGCTCAACCCGATAAGTGTCCAGTAAAACACTTTTGTCTTTATAGTGGTGTGATAATTTAATTAAAGGCCGGCTGGAAAGAATATTAATACCCAGTTCTTCCTGTATTTCCCGCTTTAATGCCATTTCAATGGTTTCGCCAGGCTCAACCTTGCCGCCGGGAAATTCCCATAAGCCACCCTGATGCACATGTTCAGGGCGTTTTGAGATCAGCACCTTATTGTTTTTTACGAGAGCCGCAACCCCAACATGCAGCAGTTCCTGTTTCTGATGAACATCTGTCATATTAGAACCTGGAGTTATCAGGTACGATACTCGGCATTAATTTTCACATAATCATAGGACAGATCACAGGTCCAGATAGTGGTCTCAGCATCACCGCGTTTTAAATCAACCCGAACGGTAATTTCATCCTGATCCATAACTGCCTGTCCGCGTGCTTCAGTATAATCTTCTGCCCGTCCACCGTTACGCACCAAGCAGACATCATCAAGATAAATTTCCAGGGAATTAATATCGAGATTTTTAACGCCTGAACGGCCTACGGCAGCCAGAATTCGTCCCCAGTTGGGATCACTGGCAAAAAAAGCCGTTTTAACTAATGGAGAATGAGCAATGGTATAGGCAACTGCATCACATTCCTGTGCATCTGTTGCACCCTGAATATGAATATTAATCAGTTTAGTAGCCCCTTCACCATCCAGAATAATGGCACGTGCCAGCTGTTCCATAACCTCGGTCACGGCATTTTTTAGCTGCTTATATTCCAGACTATCCTGTCCATCAATAACCCCTATTTCAGCTTTTCCTGTGGCTACCAGCATACAGGAGTCATTAGTTGAGGTATCACCATCCACCGTGATCCGGTTAAAGGAATGATCCGCTGCCTGTTTCAGCATAGTTTGCAGAATATTTGGAGCAACCGGAGCATCGGTCGCCACATAGGCCAGCATGGTCGCCATATCCGGCCGGATCATGCCGGAGCCTTTAGAGATACCGGTAATGGTAATGGTTTTACCCTGCAGCTGTATTTGTCGGGAGGCGCCTTTGGTACAGGTATCGGTGGTTAAAATACCTTGGGCGGCATCGACCCAGCCTTCTTCTGATAAGGCGTCCAGTGCAGCGGGTAAGGCATGTAAAATTTTATCTATCGGCAGGCTTTCACCAATAACACCGGTTGAAAAAGGCAGTATGGATGACGGCTCAGTATCGGTCAGCTCTGCTAGCCGAATACAGGTGGCCATAGCATCCTGCATACCCTGTTCACCAATACCGGCATTGGCATTACCGGTATTGGTCACAAAATAACGTGCTTTGCCGGCCTGTAAATGCGCTTTACAGATATGAACAGGGGCGGCACAAAAGACATTTTGGGTAAAGACACCTGCAATAGATGCATTGTCTACTAACTGCATAACAACCAGATCTTTTTGTCCAAGGACTTTAATGCCGGCACTGGTGGTGCCGAGTTTAAAGCCAGGGACGGGGTGCATTTTGGGTAGGTTGATGGTGATGGACATGGTTGGAACCTTTTTTGGTGCGGCTTGTGCTTTATTTATCCCCTCTGTTCATTTTATCCCCTCTCCCACTGGGTGAGGGTGAGGGGATAAATGGGTGGATACTAAGTGACTTTACCGCAACATTGCTTATACTTTTTACCGGAACCACAGGGGCAGGGCTGGTTGCGGCCGATTTTCTGGCCTTCTCGAACAAAAGGCTGGGCTCTTGTCTTCTCTTTTTCAGCCACTTCCTGGGCAACTTCTTCTGCGCTTTCCAGAGGGTTCACTTCATCGTGCTGGAACTGCATTTCCGGCTGTTCATGATGTTCAAATTCGGCAATATCCGGTTCTTCACGGATCTGGATAATGCTTAAACGCACAATGACATCGTGCTTGATCCGATCCAGCAGATCGGTAAACAGTTCAAAGGATTCCCGTTTGTATTCCTGCTTGGGGTTTTTCTGGGCGTAACCACGCAGACCAATGCTCTTACGCAGATAATCCATAGCGGCCAGATGTTCTTTCCAGAGGCTATCAAGTACTTCAAGCATTACGCCCTTTTCAACCCGACGCATCATATCCGAACCAATCAGTTCTTCTTTCTGGTTAAATTCCTTAACCAGAGCATCCAGAATTTTTTCTCTTAAAGGCTCTTCATGCAGATTATCGTCTTCTGCCAGCCATTGGGCTATGGGTAGTTCCAGAGCAAATTCGTTTTTCAGACCTTCTTCCAAGCCGGGAATATCCCATTGTTCTTCAATGCTTTCCGGTGGTATATACTGATCAATAAACTGGTTAATGACATCCCTGCGGATTTCTACAATCAGATCAGACACATCTTCTGTGGCCATTAACTCACTACGCTGCTCGTAAATCACCTTACGCTGGTCATTGGCGACATCATCGTATTCCAGCAATTGCTTACGAATATCAAAGTTATGTCCTTCCACTTTACGCTGGGCATTTTCAATGGAACGGCTGACCCATTTATGTTCAATGGCTTCACCTTTTTCCATACCCAGTTTACGCATTAAGCCGGCCATTTTATCGGAGGCAAAAATACGCATCAGTGAGTCATCCAGCGACAGATAGAAACGTGACGAACCCGCATCACCCTGACGGCCGGAACGGCCTCTTAACTGGTTATCAATACGGCGCGATTCATGCCGTTCTGTACCGATAATATGCAGACCGCCGCTGGCCAGTACCTGCTCATGGCGTTTCTGCCACTCTTCACGCATTTTAGCGATAATCGCCTCATCGGGATCATCCAGTTTGGCGATTTCTGCCTCTACATTACCACCCAGTACAATATCAGTACCACGACCAGCCATATTGGTAGCAATGGTAACCGCCCCCGGTGCACCGGCCTGAGCAATAATATCGGCTTCACGGGCATGCTGCTTGGCATTGAGCACCTCGTGCTGAATGCCAGCCTTATTCAGGGCATTGGATAATAATTCAGAGACTTCAATGGAAGCTGTACCCACCAGAACCGGCTGGCCCCGGGACTGACAATCCTTAATATCTTCAATAATGGCATCAAACTTTTCATCCTGAGTCAAATAGACCAGATCGCCATGATCAATACGCTGCATGGGTTTATTGGTCGGAATCACAATAACTTCCAGACCATAAATTTCATGGAATTCAAAGGCTTCGGTATCAGCTGTACCGGTCATACCAGACAGTTTATTATATAAACGGAACAGGTTCTGGAAGGTAATGGATGCCAGAGTCTGATTTTCAACCTGGATAGGCACCCCTTCCTTGGCTTCCACTGCCTGATGCAGACCGTCAGACCAGCGCCTTCCAGGCATGGTACGGCCGGTAAACTCATCGACAATCACCACTTCGCCATTACTGACAATATAGTCCACGTTTTTGGTAAACAGACTGTGTGCCCGCAGAGCCGCATTAACATGATGCATCAGCATAATATTAGCCGGGTCATACAGACTTTCATTTTCGTTCAGCAGGCCTTCTTCCACCAGTAGTTCTTCAACTTTCTGATGACCGGCATTGGACAGTAATACCTGCTTGTCTTTTTCATTAACACTATAATCCCCTGGCGGCTCTTCCTGTTCATCCAGGGATTCAACCACTTCCTGTTTTTCCAGTTTGGGGATCAGCTTGTTCACACGCTGATAAACTTCGGAATTGTCTTCAGCCGGGCCGGAAATGATTAACGGAGTTCTGGCTTCATCAATTAAAATGGAGTCCACTTCATCGACAATGGCAAAGTTGAGTTTTCCCTGTACTTTTTCATCAATGGAAAAAGCCATATTATCGCGCAGATAATCAAAGCCGAATTCATTATTGGTGCCATAGGTAATATCACAGGCATAGGCCTCGCGTTTCTGTTCATTATTCTGACCGGACAGGATAACGCCTACGGACATGCCCAGAAAATTGTACAGTTTACCCATCCATTTGGAGTCACGTTCTGCCAGGTAATCATTAACCGTGACCACATGCACACCGTCACCGCTTAAGGCATTAAGGTACACTGCCAGGGTGGCCATCAGGGTTTTACCTTCACCGGTACGCATTTCGGCAATTCGACCTTCATGCAATACCATACCGCCTATAAGCTGAACATCAAAGTGCCGCATACCCATAACTCGGCGACTGGCTTCGCGCACTACAGCAAAGGCTTCGGGCAGTAGATCGTCCAGTGTTTTACCATCTTTGAGCTGCTGACGAAATTCATCGGTTTTAGCCTGCAGCTGTTCATCACTGAGACTCTGAATTCCTTCTTCCAGTGCATTGATTTTATCAACGATTTTAGAATAACGTTTTATTTCCCGGTCATTGCGACTACCGAAAAGTTTTCTGAATATTTTTGCGACCATAATTCTTTTTATTTAAATGTTGTAGTATCAGACCTTAACCTCATCTTTGACCTCAAATAAATGGTTTGGTGCCATTCTCTGAAATAAAAAACGGAATGAACAGCCCTAAACTGAAACAGCCTGAATATAAATTTTTTAGATCGGACAAGCATACCACAAACCGATACCAATTAATTACATATGGGGATAATATTCTGTAAATAGAAGGGCTATTTTGTTCTTACTCAAACAATATTTTCATTTCTTATGAATAGACTGAAAATTTGGTTCGGGTAAAAGGTGTTAACGTTTTGCGGTTACAATATATTTGCGGGGGTTTACCTGCTTACCATTACGCAAAACCTCATAGTGAACATGAGGCCCCGTAGAGCGGCCCGTGGAACCCATAGAGGCAATTACCTGTCCCTGTTTGACTATATCACCCACTTTAACTGACATGCTTTTATTATGCCCGTAACGGGTAGAAATACCGTATCCGTGATCGATTTCCAGCATTTTGCCATATCCGGGTTTCTTTTCCACTTTTGTTACAATACCGTCTGCTGTTGCGATAACCGGTGCACCGGATTTTGATGCTACATCCATGCCCTTGTGCATTCTCTTTTTACCTGTAAAAGGGTCTTTTCTAATACCATAATAAGAGGATATACGACCCTCGGTTACCGGTTTACCGGTTGGTGTAGTAACACTCTGAAAATGTTCTGATATTAGAATTTTTTCCAGAATATCCAGCTGCTTGCTGCGGTTATCAATATCCTTTGATATCTTGTCCAGTCTTTTAACAAAATCCCGGTAACGGATATCCTGAATAACTTCACCCGGTTCTACCGGACCGCCCACGGCGGGTTCAAAATTAAAATTAAAGTCTTTTTTATCCAGTTTTGCTACATCAGTCAAACGGGTACCCAGAGTATCCAGGCGAATAATATGCGCCTGTAAATTAGCCAGAGTATTGGTTAAAGCATTAATATTTTCCTGGTTATGCTGTTTCAGGGCATCCAGTTCTTCCTGTTGCTTCTGCAGTTCTTCTTTATAGACACTGCCGATAATGTTATTCAGCTTGCTACGCACAGGATCAATAAATTCCGGCTTATTTAAATCCGCCAGAGTCGGTGCTTTATCATTAGACATAACACCAAGATAATAACTCAGTACAGGAATACCCAGCATAATAAGGGAAACAACAATAACAAACGAACGCGAGATATTAACATCCAGCGTTGCCCCGTTTTTTTTTCTTATTAGTATAATATTCATATAGTTTTACACCGACACCCTAATTTATTTACATTTTTAAATGATTCTATTATTAAAGTGCATTTTGGGGATTCTTTCCATGTTACAATCCCGTATTAGATTAAATGGTTCCTTATTTGTAAAAATTCCAGGTATATGAAAAAAATTCTGCAACAACCTGATGCCAGCATTGATCGCCTGCTGCAACACAGCCGCTACCTGGATTACTTAACCCGTCGCTTACTGAGCTATCTACCCGAAGAATTTGCAGAACAAGTTTCCGTGGTTGCTTTTAAAAACAAACAACAACTAAAACTGGCCTGTAACAGCCCCGCTTGGGCCAGTAAACTGCGCTTTTACACCCTCAAATTAAAGCATGCTTTACAAAACGATCCTCAATTCAATCAGTTACAAAAAATTAACATTAAAGTAGTGTTTTCTAATATTAACACAAAAAATAAAAAAAACACGCTTATTTATTCACAAAGTGCCGCAAATGTGATAGCTGATTCGGCAGAACATATTGAAGATGAGGGTTTGAGGGAGAATTTGATGAGGTTATCGAGGCATGTGGGGGAGAAGAGCTAGCGTTCAGCGTTCAGCGTTCAGCGTTCAGCGTTCAGCGTTCAGCGTTCAGCGTTCAGCGTTCAGCGTTCAGCGTTCAGCGTTCAGCGTTCAGCGTTCAGCGTTCAGCGTTCAGCGTTCAGCGAAAATTGTAAAATCACTTTTTCTTCAGTCAACTAAAATTTTAAAATATTTTGTATAAACTTGAAGGCAAACTCTTTTGCTCTGGCTCTTTCTGAACGCTGGCTCTTAAACCGCTACCACCGACTTCATATAAGAAATCGGAGCCTGAGATTCGTCTTTAAAGATGACTTCTTCCCAGGCTGATTCGTCGGCCAGAAGTTCGCGTAAAATCCGGTTGTTTAGAGCATGACCGGCTTTATGACCGCTGAAGGCGCCAATCAGGCTGCTGCCCAGCAGGTATAAATCGCCAATGGCATCCAGGATTTTGTGTTTAACGAACTCGTCTTCATAACGCAGACCGTCTTCATTAAGAATTCGGTATTCATCCATTACAATGGCATTATTAAGACTGCCGCCCAGAGCCAGGTTATTGGCTCTGAGCTGTTCAATCTGGTTCATAAAGCCAAAGGTTCTGGCACGGCTGACTTCCCGGACAAAGGAGGTGGATGAAAAGTCCATCTCCGCACACTGGGAACGTCCGGATATAGCAGGATGTTCAAAGTCGATAATAAAGGAGACTTTAAAGCCTTCATAAGGCTCAAAGCGCACCCATTTATCACCTTCTTCTATTACGACATTGCGTTTAATACGAATAAAGCGCTTGGCTGCTGACTGTTCTACAATACCCGCTGACTGGAGTAAAAAGACAAACGGGCCGGCACTGCCATCCATAATGGGTACCTCAGACGCGCTTAAATCGATATAGGCATTGTCGATCCCCATACCTGCCATAGCTGACAATAAATGCTCCACCGTAGAAATTCTTACACCATCTTTAACCAGGGTTGTGGATAAAGTCGTATCACCCACATATTCTGCACGGGCCGGTATTTCCATGGGCGTTTCAAGATCCACGCGCCGAAAGATAATCCCGGTATTCACAGGCGCAGGCCTGAGTATCAGATAGACTTTTTCCCCTGAATGTAAACCAACACCGGTCGCTTTAATGCTATTCTTTAGCGTACGTTGTTTTATCATCTACAGATTCCTGATTAATTATTATGGTATATAATGACCGATTGTAACATAAATCCTACAAACTTACTATATTAGAGAAACAATACCCCATAAACGGAACAGGGCGGGAGCATACTTTGATCAAAATTTAACCAAATAATAATTTGGCCCGCATATCATCATCCCATGCTGCCCGTTTTAGTTTACCTTTCATACTGTCTTTAACAGGAGACAGTTTAGCGATATTAAGCGCAAAACGTCGAAACAATGCCATATCCTCAGGGCTGTCTCCTGTTCGTATTCTTGAATCATCTTCTTTAAAAACAACATCTAACACCCAGTGCTGACTATTTTCTATGTGCCAGTGACGCCTTATCTTCCGGGCGATATTCTCTACATCATCCTTCAATGAACTGATGTAACAGGAATATTCAGTCCGTTCTTTATCCTGGTTCTGTACCTGCCTTTTGACTTCAATAACACTGTGTAAGCCTTGCCATGATTGTGCTGATTCAATCCAGTCGGTGACATCCAGCCGGATATAGCGACGCCGTTTAATACGACCATGTCCTTT
>JANELJ010000259.1 GCA_024511395.1 Gammaproteobacteria bacterium
ACCCACCCGATAACCATTAACCGGATTGCCGAGGCGACTCAACGCGCTGCGCAGTACAAACGACAAATGGTTCGGATGAAAGATCCCAAAACCTACCATTTAATGAAAGCCAAACTTCGGGTCATTACCAGCCATAATGTGGATCGGCTGGTACAGTATTATAAGTCCCGGATCACGCCGGACAACCTTAAAACCCATCCGGAGTTTTACTACGGTTACGGCCTGGGGCTATTTAAACAGCAAAAATATGTAGAGGCCATTAAAATTCTACACTGGCTGTATGATATGGAACCGCAAAATACCAGCTATAGCGTGGCACTGGCTAAGGCCTATATAGCCAGCGGTAAAAAAGCTAATATCAAAAAAGGTCTGGCCATTTTTTCCCGTACTATTAAAAACAAACCCTATAACCTGGTACTGACAGCAAATTATGCTTTTGCTCTGATCCAGGAAGGGCAAATTAAAAAAAGCATTAAGCTGCTGGAAAAATACAATAAAGATAATGTCAAACATCCTGCCATATACAAACTGCTGTCCCGAGCCTATGGTAAAGACCGGCAGCTATTAAAGGCCCACATGGCTGAAGCTGAGTTTTATTACCTTAACGGTCTTCTTGAACAGGCCATTATGCAGTTAAACATTGCCCGGAAACTGGTTAAAGATAATGATTTTTATACGCTTTCCCGTCTTGAAGCCCGCAAACAGGCTATTAAGGAAGAACAGGAACTGTATAAATTAAAAGATATTTAGGCAGTTTATACAAAAAACCTGCACTTATCCCTGTAAGCTTATGGTTATTATTCATTCAAAGTCTTTTTCAGGTTAAAAATCATTTATTTAAGAAAAAGCTAACTTACTAATTTTCCAGCAATTAACACTGTTTTTCTTTTTTTATTCATATACTATTGTAATAATTTATAAATACTGTTATTTTTTACCTATGTTTAAACCTGAATAAAGCACTTGAACCAAATAAATTAGTCAGGTTGAAGAACAGGGTTTTAAAAACAGATTTTAATAACATAACTGGTTTTTGCTGCCTGATAATTGCTGGAGATATATTCCTGCTGTCTATCAGCTTGCTAAATAGCAAATAACAAACACCATAATATTCATTTTTCTCGGGGTAGGGAAAACAATTTAACAGGAGGAGTCGATGCGACGTTTTTCAAAAATCGTATCTACAACAACATTTATTGCTGTTGCAATTACTGGACTGGGACTGGCTTCAAGTACAGTAATTGCTGCCGGAATTAAATCAGATATCGAAAAAGGCAAGGAAATTGCCTTTAATAGAAAAAAGGGTAACTGTCTTGCCTGCCATATGATTGAAGATGGTAAGCTGCCTGGAAATATTGCACCGCCATTAGTTGCTATGCAGCAGCGTTTTCCGGATCGTGCCAAGCTCAGAGCGCAGATTTATGATGCCACTGTAGCAAACCCTAATACTATTATGATCCCATTTGGACGTCATAAGATTCTTACTGATGAAGAAATTGATCTCGTAACCGATTTTGTCCATCAATTATAAACAGGCACAAAATATTAGCGTAAAGGGATTGCGTCTGCAAACGACCCCTTACCAGCTGATTTGTATACAGTATTAAATTCGTGTCAGAAAAAAAGACACTTACTAGATGGGGATGCTATCTAAGATGAAACTATCAAAATTAAAAAAAGTAATATTAGCTTTGACTACGGCTGGTGTTCTTGGGGGAGCCTATAGCACTGCTATGGCAACAACACCAGAAGAAGATTTACATAACTTCCGTGAGTATTTTTTCAAAAAATTTCCTGGTATTCCACTCAATGAATACGGCAACGGCGTTTATGCCATTGATCACGGTTCCAGAGAAACCTGGGAAGCAATAGAAGAATTTCCTCCTTACGAGATTGCCTTAGAAAAAGGGGAAACCTTATTCAATACACCATTTAAAAATGGTAAAACTTACGGTTCCTGCTTTGCAAACGGTGGTATTGGCATTCGCCAGAACTTCCCTTTTTACAGCACCAAGGCTAAACAGGTTAAAACCATGGAACAGGTTATTAACGAATGTCGTACTATAAATGGTGAAAAACCTCTGAAATGGAAAAAAGGTGATATTGCGGCTATTTCCGCTTATATGGCCTACACTTCACGCGGCAAGCCCATGAATGTTAAAACCCCGACCACACCAGATGAAATCAAATGGTATGAACGCGGCCGTAAACATTTCTACGCCAAGCGCGGCCAGCTGAACATGTCCTGTGCAAACTGTCACCAGGATAATGCCGGTAACCGTATCCGTGCCGATATTTTAAGTCCTGCACTGGGTCATGTGACTCATTTCCCTGTTTATCGTGCCAAGTGGGGCAGTCTGGGAACCCTGCATCGTCGATATGGCGGTTGTAATAAGCAGGTTCGTGCCTTACCATTAAAAGCTCAGAGCGATGAGTACAAAGCACTGGAATATTTCCACTCTTATATGAGTAATGGTATCGAGGTTAACGGCCCTGGTTCCAGGAAATAATCACTAAAGCTTAAATTCATAAGTTTTAGTTTAAAAAAGCCCGGTTATCTGTAAGGATACCGGGCTTTTTTATGCTCTGAATTAATCTTCAGCTTTATCCTCTGCTTTTTTTCGGGTTCTTACTGCCAGCACATCGCAGGGGGCATGATGCAGTATGGCATTGGCTGTAGAGCCTAATAGCAGTTCAATACCATTTCGACCGTGAGAACCGCGGACAATTAGATCCACCTACTGCTGTTCAGCTATTTCCACAATTTCCGTTTTTGGAATACCAACAGTCACTTTATTATACAACTCAATGTTTTCATCTACCGCAAGGGACTGAACCAGTTCATCCATTCTGGTCTGAGATATTTTTAATATTTCCTCTTCATCCAGGACAATATCCTCATAAGCCGGATAAAACAGGGGATCGTAGGAGGCACTCATCTGATAAAAAATTTCTGCTACACAGTCTAACCTGAACGAATCATATCGCATTGATTTATAAGGAAATATTGGCGAATTATGGGTGTTAAATTTGCAGGTTTTTGGTAAAATAAGCCTTATTACCTTGCAAATTTCCAGACCAGAATGAAGCCAAAGAAACAGCTAAAAATACCTCAGGAAGACCTGTTCAGGATGCGCCTTGAAAACATGCTGGACATAAACCATGAGTTGATTAAGTTATCAAAACACATAGACCGGGAAAGTCTTGATAAAGAATGGGGTGCTCTGTTTGTATCCACTAAAGGTGCTCCTGCCATACGCACTCGATTGATTGCAGGATTGCATTAC
>JANELJ010000049.1:0-6360 GCA_024511395.1 Gammaproteobacteria bacterium
GGATTTTAGGTTTGACACTATTTGTTCTAAAGGTTAAGTATTCATAGAAGGTTCATTTAGTTTACAATAGCGCTCTTATTATCCGGTTTTTATCCATCGAACGAGGTTTTTTATGAGTTATTCTCTTGCTTTTACTATCCATATTCTTGGTGCCGTTATCTGGGTAGGGGGAATGTTTTTTGCGCATATGATCCTGCGTCCTTCGGCCATTGAAAAACTGGAGCCGCCTCAACGCCTGCCCTTATGGCTTGCCGTTTTCGGACGTTTTTTCTTCTGGGTGTGGATTTCGGTTATTGCTATTTTAATCACCGGCTACTGGATGATTTTTGATGTATTCGGCAGACTGGCCGGACTGAAAGCGACTTATATCCATATAATGCATGGTATCGGTCTGATAATGACCGCCATATATGCTTATATTTATTTTGCCCTGTTTCAACAGTTTAAGACTGCCGTTAATGCTGGAAATTTCCCCCAGGGCGGCGCCATTATTAATAAAATCCGTAATATGGTCACGACCAACCTGGTACTTGGCCTGATCACCATTATTGTTGCCAGCGGCGGTAAATATATTAATTTATAGGAGCAGGTTTTAGGAATAAGGGTGCTCTTACTTCCTGGATTTTTTGATTAACTCATAGGCCGCTTTAATCTGCTGGGTTTTTTCTGTGGCCAGCTGAATCATTTCTTCTGGCAGGCCTTTGGAAACCAGTTTATCGGGGTGGTGCTGGTTCATCATTCTGAGGTAGGCTTTTTTCACTTCTGCATCAGTGGCGGATTCCGGAACACCCAGCATTTCATAGGCTTCTTTTAATAAATCCGCCAAACTTTTGCCACTGTCTACCCCGCCATAATAATAGTCCTGTCCATCCAGTCCCAGATTAGAGCGAACCAGGGCGGATAACTGTTCAATATGACGAGCACTAAAGCCCAGCTGAGCGGCAATGCGGTTAATAATGGCCTGTTCGGCACTGTCCATCTTACCGTCGGCATAAGCAGCATGTAGCTGAATTTCCAGAAACATCTGCAGCAATGTGGTACAGCTGTGAGCAACCTGTTTAAACTGCAGCAGGACACCATCCAGATCAAAGTTCGCTTTTTTACCCTCATTAAATAACTGGACAGCCGCTTTTTTCTGTTCCGCATCTAGTTGCATATGCTCCATGATCTGCCAGGCCATGGCAATTTCATCTTCACTGACCCGGCCATCGACTTTGGCAATATGCCCCATAATGGAAAACGTGGCAGAGAAAAATGCCGCTTGGGTTAATTCGTTATTTTCTCCCAGTGCTTCATTATTGGGTTTATCAACAAACTTATGTCCAAGAATACCGCCAATTAACAGGCCCAACGGACCGACCATGGAAAAACCGACCACACCACCAATTAATTTGCCCCACCAACTCATCGTTGCGTCCTTAAATAATAATTACCAGAATAATTCGAAATCATATCAAATTCGGGGCCAATATTGAATTTTCTGGCTGACTCAGGTAACTTTCAGACAGAATCGGAACATACTTTGGTTAAAATATATTCAATTTGAAATTTATAACCTCTGAGTATCCATTGACCGTGCTTCTTGATGAAATTTCAGCAGCAGGGACGCTGCCGAAAAGCCTCCATGGATGGATTCACGGCGTCTTCAGCAAGGAGTACGATCAATGGATACGGTATTTGCGTCTAAATGAGAATTATAAAAGTATGTTCCGCCCTGACTTCCAGATAAATCAAATACACATTCAGAAACCATTGGAGCCCTGTTTATGTCTGAACACAATTGTCTGTTCTGTCAGATCCTTGACGGTCATATTCCTGCAAACATTGCCTATGAAGATGAACGGGTTCTAGCCTTTCATGATATTGCACCACAGGCTCCCATTCATATACTAATCATTCCAAAACAGCATATTGCCACAATCAATGATTTTACAGAGGAACATCAGGATTTACTGGGCTATATGATCCTGACAGCAAAGAAACTGGCACAGGAACTCGGGGTCGCAGAGGACGAGGACGGTTACCGGTTGAACTTTAACTGCAACTGGGCATTGGACTGTGTCCAGCGATAACGGGTTTCAAAGATCACGCACTGACCGTCCTCTGAATATTTCTGATAAAACCCGGTACCATCTTCCAGAATTTCCTCTACCCCGTCTTTGATTAACCGGCAGCCATCACCAACATAGAAAGTGTGATGCCAGCCCCGCTCAGTAAAATCACTGTCATAAACCATGGTACCAGACATTCGGGACAGCCGTGCCAGGGTTTCATCAAAATAAATACAGCTTTCTGCGGGGGGTTGTTTTCTTTCCCGGTTTTATTTATGGACTGTTTTAAGTGCGGTGCGGCTTCTGACAAAGCTGAATAATTAATACTTTCATAAATAAGACCATTGGCACTAATGGGTTCATTGACCAGTTGCTGTGCAGACTGTCCACTGTAAAGCACCAGATATTCGCCCATGATAGCTAGGTAAAGCTCAATGCCATAAGGCTCAAGTTCGGGAAAGTTTAAACGCTGTGGTTCTTTTGACGGAGTTAATAATGCCGTTGCCGAACTAAAATCGGATATCATACGCCAGATCTGCTGCGGGTATTCTGTAGCAATACTTAACAGGAAGGACACCTCTGCATTATTCTCCCCAGCGTCTTTCTCCTGACTCTGTTGTACTATTTTTAATTTCTGCAGAGCAAAGGCAATACCATGCAAACCATCAACAACCCCGGCCATTAATGCCGCCATAGCCGGATTGGTTTTAGCCATTCTGTCCTGCAATTTTAGCAGGGGCCTGCATTTAAAAACTGTGTTTTTAAATGACTCTGATACATAGAAAAACATCGGGGCTAATTGTGAAAAATTGGCACCGACAGCGAAAGCAAAAATGTTCTGCTCAGAACCTTTTTTTACATAATCTGGTATAAAACCTCTAAAACGATTCAACTCAAGCTTTACATTCCGGTTTTTAATTTCCAGCAGGGCATTCATTTCACTGTGCTGGCTTATATTACCTTCCTGAGAGGGTACTGCATTATTCAAACGGGTAAAGCCCGCCGTTAGACGAGGAACTTCTTTTATCAGCTTCAGCAAATCCTCTTTACATTCAGGAGTCTGCCAAGCTGACAGATGATTATCCCTGCCTGGGAGCCATGCCCCAATGGAGTTTGTTTTATGCTCATAAAAAGACAGCAGCACCTGTTCAAAATCTATAAAGTTAACCGAAACAGGTAGATAATGATTATCCTGAGCAATACCGGCTAATTTATCCGTAACAGTAAGTGATTGTACCGGCTGAGTGATCCCCAGAATCAAACTGAGATCCCGTTCGGAAAGATTATCCGGGATCAGTGCCAGAGTCGCCATTTTATCAGAGTGTTTATCTGTCCTATCCGAAATTGAAACAATTAACTGCATAGTTCCATCCAGGGAATAACTCCGGTATTTCTGCTGCAGATATTGTTTTGGCTGGAAGTTTAAACCGGAGAGACCTGAGGCCTTATCCAGAATTGCTAATAAGTTCTGTTCCTGTTCAAGCCTTACCCGGATAACCGGGCTGATACCCTGGGTATAAAAAACAAAGGCCAGTTGTTCAGACAGGCCATAATGGTTTTTAAACTCCGATACAGAAGTATCAGTACTGGAAGCATTTATAGTTTGCAGCAGATCCTAGTACAGTTCATAAAAAAACCAGCCGCTTGCACCGAGCTGCTGTTTTTCAATATTGGAAAGAGGCTCCTCTGGTGTAATATCTAAAGGGGGTACAGGATAATCATAAATACTGACTTGCTCCATATTACCTGAAAAAAGCATGGTATCAGCAGGCACATAACTGAGTAATGGGTTATCTATTGCCCAGCCGCTGTGACTAAGAAGTAGAAAGCACAGGCTGGTTAGAATACCGACTCCATTAAATTTCATTCATCTGTCCATAATTGTTATGATTAGGAGTGTTCCAGATATTTAATTTTACGTCAAAACCGGGAGTATTACATGATAAATTTTTTCAGGCGTTTTAGTTACTTCAGTGCTTTAATTATTATTTTTCTCTCTGCCTGTACACTCGGCATAACAACAGTATCTGAACATCCCCTGTTGGATAAAATCTGGTCGGTTAAAGAGCAGAAGTTTATCTCACAGGAACAGCTCAGGCAGCAGGTCCTTTCCTCTGATATTATTTTACTGGGCGAAACTCATGATAATAAACAGCACCATCAATTACAGGCTGATACAATTCATGAATTTGTAATAAATAATCAGTCACCAGCGGTAGCCTTTGAAATGCTTAATCAGAACCAGCAGGAGAGCATTCATGATTTTCAGACAAGGAATAAAAACTCCGAAAGTATTACTGACGACTTTGCCAGAACCGTGGCCTGGAATAAATCCGGCTGGCCACAGTGGTCTTATTACCACCCGGTATTTGAACAGACTTTAGAAAATAATCTGCCGGTTATTGCCACAAATCTTGAACACAAACAGATCAGAAAGGTTATTAAACAGGGTCCTGAGGTACTGGATAAAAAGTACCAGGACTTGCTTAACAGGTATCAGTATAAACCTGATATTCAACAGACACTGGAGCAGGATATCCAGCTATCCCATTGTGATATGCTGCTGGAAAATATGCTTACACCCATGCTTAGAGGCCAACAGGTTCGTGATCTGGCTATAATGACCACCATCCTGGAGAGCTTAAAACAGCATAAGAAAGTTATTGTGATTGCCGGTTCCGGTCATACCCGTAAAGACTATGGTCTTCCATGGTATCTGCATCAGGAACTGTCCGACAAACAATTTCAAAAACAGAATAATACCAGAATTCTAAGTATGGCTTTTATTGAAATCAGCCCGGATAAATTACAGCCTGCTGAATACTCTCAGGCCTGGGGAGAAAATCTTAAACACCTGCCTTTTGATTATGTCTGGTTTACCTCACGGGCAGAGCGGGAAGACCAGTGTGAAAAAATGAAAGCGTATATGCAGAAAAAAAATAAGAAGTCTTAATTATTTTACCAGACTTTCAAAAATCTTGAAACCGGCAATATAAGTCCCTGCGGCTGAACCCAGCGTGGAGAAAAAGAACACCAGTAAGGTACGGGCAACTTTATTTTTCCACCAGCCTGAAATATGAGTGGTATCCTTTCTCAGCTGACTAAAATCACCAACATTAGGCTTTCTTAGATACAGTTCGATAGCCGCCGTCACCATTCCGGCTCCAATAGTAGGATTCAGGGAAGTAATGGGCGCTGCTATAAATGCTCCAATTACGGTTAATGGATGACCTTTAGCAATAGCCGCTCCAAGGGCAGACAGTGAGCCGTTAATCACCACCCACCAGATTAATAACTGGATACCCAGATCAGTACTCTTACTGAAACCAATGGCAAAACCCGCAATTAAAATGGCCACGATGATCCAGGGGATCAGTTTCGGCCAGCGGCTTTTTTCCGGCAATTGCTCCAGACGCTCGATAGTGGCCTGAGCTTTGGCGTGTAATTCTTCCGGACTGTTAATATCTTCGTCTTTAGCCAGGTAGGACTCAATACCTTTTAAATGACCTGCACCCACTACCGCCAAGATAGACTGGTTGTCTGATTCGGTCACTATCTGTTCCAGTTTGGCCGCCATGTACTGATCACGCTCGTCAATCAGTGGTGAGTACAGTTCTTTAGCTTCCTCTGCAAACTGGGCAAAGGTGGTTTCCAGAATATCACCTTCCTTGAGGCGTTCTATTTCATCTTCTGATACCTTTTCTGAAGTCACCACACTGCCGAGCAGACCGCCGATAATGCCCATTTTTTTCCACCAGGGCACGTTGCTGTACACCCGCTTGAGCGTAGTACCCACATCACGGTCAATCAGGTGGATATTACAGTTCAGCGCTTCGGCCTGCTCAATAGCCATACGCATTTCAGCGCCCGGCTCAATACCAAACTCTTCCGCCATTTTCTGCTGATAAGCACCCAGTGCTAGGGAAGCGATAACCATGGAGGCCTTGCCTTCTTTGAATACCCGGAACAGATCCATTTTAGCCAGTGAGTCCGGATCAATCATACTGCCGTAACGGCTGGGGCACAATTCAATAGCCACACCGTCATAGTGACCGGTTTCCAGTAACTCCCTGACTTTATCGGCACTGGCTTTAGAGACATGGGCTGTGCCCAGAACGGTAATTTTTTTACCTGCCAGGGTATGTTCGAAAATGGGTTTGTCCTGCTCGATGTTATCCGTATTGGTTTTGATGTCCGTGTTGGTTTGTTGCACTGGGTGGGGGCCTTTTTAGTGTTCAGCGTTCAGCGTTCAGCGTTCAGCGTTCAGCGTTCAGCGTTCAGCGTTCAGCGTTCAGCGTTCAGCGTTCAG
>JANELJ010000049.1:6460-9874 GCA_024511395.1 Gammaproteobacteria bacterium
GTTCAGCGTTCAGCGTTCAGCGTTCAGCGTTCAGCGTTCAGCGTTCAGCGTTCAGCGTTCAGCGTTCAGCGTTCAGGTTATTATACTTTGTCTGGTGTCTTTTAATGAAGTTTTTTAGTTTGGTCGGCTTTCCTGTTCCAGTTGGGTTAGGGACTGGAGGGCGAAATTATTATTTATGCCGCAGAATTCTTCGGTGGCCTGGAAGTTTAAGCAGGTTTGTGGGCGTTCTGGGTGATTGAATAATTTGCATAAATTGTTTTCATCCAGTTGAATGCATCGTTGTCCGGCTGGTTTGCCGTCAGGCATTCCTGGGATGGGCGAGCTAATGGATGGTGCTATACAGCAGGCTCCGCAGCCGCTTCGACATTGCATATTTAGTCCTGGGAAAAGATCAGCTACAGGTTATTACAACATTAAAAATGAACGTAACTGTTCACCTTGAATTAGTACACTGTAGAGTGATTGGCTGTGGGTACTGTGTTTAAGGGGTTTATGAAAACATGGATGTTTTCGTAAAGCGATACATGGATGTACTTGAGCGTCCCCGGAAATACAGTACCTGCAGCCAATCACGGTCAATTATACTGAATACTTACAAATAAATAACATTAAAAAAGGCCTGACAAGCCGGCCTTTTTTATGAAGTAATACTAAGTTTACTTCTGTGCTTCTTTACGGGCTTTGGTTTCCTTAATCACTTCTTCAGCTACATTCTTAGGACATGGGCTGTAGTGTGAGAATTCCATGGAGAACTGGCCGCGACCGGAAGTCATGGTACGCAGATCACCAATATAACCAAACATTTCACTCAGTGGTGCGTCCGCTTTAATACGTACGCCGGTAGGTGTTGATTCCTGAGCCTTGATCATACCACGACGACGGTTCAGATCACCAATACAGTCACCGACATGTTCTTCAGGCGTAAATACGTCAACCTTCATAATCGGTTCTAACAGCTGAGGACCACATTTTGGCATGGTCTGACGGTAAGCACCGTTTGCAGCCAGTTCAAAGGCCATGGCAGAGGAGTCAACTGCATGGTAGGCACCGTCCATCAGTTCAATATGCACGTCAACTACCGAGAAACCTGCCAGAACACCTTCTTCCATCATTCTGCCAAAGGCTTTCTCAATAGCGCCCCAGTATTCGCTTGGGACATTACCACCGGTCACGGTGGACTCAAATGTGTAACCGCTATTAGGCTCACCGGGCTCAATACGGTAGTCGATACGACCAAACTGACCGGAACCACCGGACTGCTTCTTGTGAGTATAAGTATCTTCAACCGCCTTGGTAATGGATTCACGATAGGCCACCTGAGGTTTGCCCACTTCAACATCCACACCATGAGTACGCTTAAGAATATCAATTTTAATATCCAGGTGCAGTTCACCCATACCTTTAAGGATGGTTTCACCACTGTCTTCATCGGTTTCTACATGGAAAGAAGGATCTTCCTTAACCATCTTGTTCAGTGCCACACCCATTTTCTCGGAACCGCCCTTATCCTTAGGGCTAATGGCAATAGAGATAACCGGCTCAGGAAACACCATGGGTTCCAGAGTAGCCGGATTTTTAGAATCACATAAAGTATGACCAGTCTGGGTATTTTTCAGACCAACAAAAGCAACAATATCACCGGCTTCACAGGAATCCAGTTCTTCACGGGAGTCAGCATGCATTTCTACAATACGGCCGATACGTTCCGTTTTACTGGTAAAAGTGTTTAACAGGGTCATACCCTTTTCCACACGACCGGAGTAAATACGGGTAAAGGTCAGTGCGCCAAAACGGTCATCCATAATTTTGAATGCCAGAGCACGTACGGGACGTTCTGGATCAACAATGGCATATTCGCCAGTTTCGTTACCTTCCAGATCCACTTCCGGCTGAGGAGGAACTTCAGTCGGATTAGGCAGATAATCTACTACCGCATTCAGAACCGGCTGAATACCTTTGTTCTTAAATGCAGAACCACATAAAGTCGGGAAGAAGTCCAGGGCAATGGTACCTTTACGAATACATTTCTTAATGTCTTCAATGGATGGCTCTTCACCTTCCAGGTAGGCTTCCATCAGGTTGTCGTCCTGCTCCAGAGCCGTTTCAATCATCTGCTCGCGGTATTCTTCTACCTTGTCAACCATATCGGCAGGAACATCCTGAATTTCATACTTGCTTGGGTCACCGGAATCATCCCATACCCAGGCTTTGCGGGTCAGTACATCAACCACACCGCTGAATTCATCTTCGATACCGATAGGCAGGGTCATAACCAGAGGATTGGCCTGCAGAACGTTTTCTACCTGATCCACAACACGGTAGAAATCGGCACCCAGACGATCCAGTTTGTTAACAAAAATCACACGGGCTACTTTGGATTCGTTAGCATAACGCCAGTTAGTTTCAGACTGAGGCTCAACACCGCCGGATCCACAGAACACACCCACACCACCGTCCAGAACTTTCAGGGAACGATACACTTCAATAGTGAAGTCAACGTGTCCGGGGGTGTCAATAATATTCAGACGGTGACCGTCCCACTCACAGGAAGTTGCTGCAGACTGAATGGTAATACCACGCTCCTGCTCCTGTTCCATAAAGTCAGTGGTCGCTTCACCATCGTGTACTTCACCAATCTTGTGGGTCTTACCCGTGAGATTCAAAATACGTTCAGTGGTGGTGGTTTTACCGGCATCCACGTGTGCAAAGATGCCTATGTTACGGTATTTGCTTAAATCAGCCATAATAATACTCTGGTTACACTAAATTGTTAGTAATAATAGTTAGTTAAAAATAAAAATACATTACGTGTCTCACTGGCCAGGCCTGAAACACCTTTCCGACAGTAAAAAAGTACCCGCACTAATAAAAATATCTATTAGCGTCTAAGGCTTTGATATACTAACGGAAAATCGCTTCAGCAGACGCAGAGTACCGTTTTACCTTAAACCTAAATTAATCAGTTGAACCTACTGCGAATGTCCATAGCACTGAATCTACAAGGCTTTCCAGAACATTTTGACTTCACCCGTAGGGTGACTACGAATAAAGCCAAAATAACCTGTAAAACCTTGTATCTTCAGCACTCTGACCATTCTCGCTACGTTTCAACTGATTAATTTAGGTTAAAGAAGCTCAAGTGACTTTAAAGCAGCGAATAATACTTGCTTTAAATAGACTCAGGGCTGCAAAATATCTGGCCAAATGCTGATATGCGTAGAAAATTACCGCGATTGTAGTGATTTTGCGCCCAAAGTTCAACCAAAATAATTGTATTTCAGTAAAAATAAGCAAAAATCACCTGAATTTGCAGAAATTTACAGCGTTGCCCCCCCGTCAATGACCCTCAAGGCATCTGGGAGTATAGTAAAGGTATAAAGAAATAGAATAGAACATCTTATAGGGAAAGTATTT
>JANELJ010000003.1:0-3468 GCA_024511395.1 Gammaproteobacteria bacterium
TGCGATTGTTAAGCGTTCTGGCTTTAATACGCCTCTGCCATTGTTATTACGTTTAACACCACAGGCCGGTAACAGTGGTAAACTGGTGATATATATTGACCTGGATGGGTTTAAAATGGTCAATGATACGGTAGGACATGCTGCAGGTGATCAGGTTCTACAGATTATGGCAGAACGGTTTAAACAGTTTTTAAGAAAAAATGAGTTAATAGCGAGTCTGGGCGGTGATGAATTCTGCCTGCTGATATATGGGAATATTGATGAATTTGAAATAAACAACCTGATAAAGCGTTTAAAAAATGAGTGTATACAGGAAATTGTTCTTAACGGGACAACTTTCACTCTGGACATGAATCTGGGTATAGCAATATTTCCAGATGATGGTACCAGCTATGATGAGTTAATTAGCTGTGCTGATCAGAGAATGTATGCGGATAAACAACTTAAAAAATAATGAGAATTTAATATGAATAATGATACCAATGTAACCTGGCATGAGTATAGAGTTTCACGTGATATGCACGAATAGAAAAACAATCATAAAGGTTGTGTTATCTGGTTTACCAGTTTAAGCGGTTCGGGTAAAAGTACCATTGCCAATACCCTGGATCACAAACTGTTTCAGTCCAGTATTAGTACCGTTGTACTGGATGGTGATAATGTCCGCCATGGACTGAATGCCGGTCCGGGTATGCTCAGGGATATGCATGGTGATGAATTTGCGCAGCGCTTTGGTCTGGGCTTTTCCGCTATTGACCGGGAAGAAAATATTCGCCGCATTGGTTCAGTAGCAGGAATTTTTGCTCAGACGGGTATTATGGCTCTGACAGCCTTTATCAGTCCGTATCGGCTGGATCGTGATCGAGTACGTAATAGTTTAAACAAGGGTGAGTTTATAGAGATTTTTGTTGATACGCCTATTGAAGTTTGTGAACAGCGCGATCCCAAGGGGCTTTATAAAAAAGCTCGCGCAGGAGAAATAAAAGGATTTACCGGTATTGATGATCCTTATGAAGCACCTGAAAATCCGGAACTGGTTCTTTTAGCTACTGAGAAAACCCCTGATGAACTGGCTGATGAAGTGATTGAATTTTTAAAAAGTAATAACTTTATCACTAACCCTAAAAGCTGAATGCAAAAATTTATTGATGCACAGGAAGCGGTCTATCAGCAGGTATTATCAGAATTAGAGGCAGGACGGAAAGTATCCCACTGGATGTGGTTTATTTTTCCTCAGATTCAGGGATTGGGGCGCAGCAGCACCGTAAAGTATTATGCCATTAAGGATGCTGAGCAGGCGCAGGTTTACCTTAAGCATCCGGTATTAGCTGCCCGGTTAAAAGAGTGTGCTGAAATATTACTGCGTCTGAAAGGTAAAACGGCAATAGATATTTTTGGTGATATTGATGCTGTAAAATTAAGGTTGAGTATGACCCTGTTCAGTGTGGTTGCCGGGCAGGATTCTGTTTTTTCTAAAGTATTAAAAAAATACTTTAATGCTGAACCCGATGCCTTAACACTGCAAATACTCAATGAACAGCAGGGATAAATGTTTATTTAAGGTGTTTATTTATGCCTTCTGAGAAACGATTTTCTGATATAAATTCACCAGAGCTAAAATTAGTGCACCGGCAATTAAGCCTAGCACCATATTAAAAAACAGTCCGGTGACGGGAACAATAATAGTGCCAATGGTAGGCAGGGTAGCCAGCCATTGTTCCAGGTGATGTTCCTGGGTCAGCAGATAAGGTATAGGATGCCGCCGCCCACCAGGAACATGGCGGCTGTTCCGACAATGGACAGGGTTTTCATTAACAGCGGGGCAAAGGCCAGCAATGCACGGCCCAGCAGGTGTTTCAGAAGGTCTGTAAAGCTTTTGGCCGAGTCTTTGACCAGGTAAAATCCGGCATCATCCAGTTTTACAATACCGGCCACCAGGCCGTAAACACCAGCGGTCATAACAATGGCAATAGCTGTAACCACAGTGACCTAGGTAATAAAAACAGAGTCCTTCACTGTCCCCAAGGCAATTACTACAATTTCTGCAGATAAAATAAAGTCGGTGCGAATGGCGCCTTTAATCTTGTTTTTTTCATAGGCCACCAGATCCATATTAGGATTGTGCAGGGCGTTAATAACGGCCTTCTTCTGTGCTCTGGCAGAGGGCTGCAGGCTGTGCAGGATTTTCTCGCTGCCTTCATAGCACAGGTATAATCCGCCGAGCATTAATAAGGGTGTGATCAGACAGGGAATAAATGCGCTGATAAGCAGGGCAGCCGGTACCAGGATCAGCTTGTTTTTAAACGAACCTTTGGCTACGGCCCAGACCACAGGCAGTTCACGTTTAGCCCGTACCCCGGGAACCTGCTGGGCATTCAGAGCCAGATCATCACCCAGCACCCCGGCGGTTTTTTTTGCCGCTATTTTGGATATTAGGGCGATATCATCCAGAACCGTGGCAATATTATCTAACAAGGCTAAAAGACTGGAACCAGCCATGTATCACTCCTTAATTATCAGAGCTGTATTTGATCACAGTCGCGGGCGGATTTCAATGGCTGCAGTTTAGGGTGGTACTATTCAGGTGACAGGGTATCCATCAGGTCAATTAAAAATTTAGTTTCTTCCCTGTCCATGGCCTGCCATTTTTCAATTTCCAAGCTCTGGAGGATTTTTGGGGTTTTGGGATCCCCATTCATGGATAATAACACCTGTTGTAATGCTTCCTGATTCGGAAAATCAGGGCCGGCCAAAAATGCATGGTGCAGCACATGGATTTTACTGGTGATTAGACTGTGTAGCTGTTTTTTGACCAGATTGGAAAACTCATTATAGGCATCGGCCAGTAAAAAGCCGATATCGGCCTGGCCGTTAATGACATTTTTAGCTACGGTAATAAAATTTTGACAGTGAATGGTTTCAATGTCTTTGGGGGTAATATAGGCTGGTTCCAGCATAATCATACCGATGGTATTAACATCCGGCACATCAGTCATAGTGACTTTAATGCTCGGTGACAGATCTTCAATGGTTTTATCCTGGGTGCCGACCGGCTGTACCAGAGGGTTAAAATCTTTTTCCCGTACCAGCCGGGCAATGTCGCAAGGATTAGCGTAAATCAGGTTGATGCGGTTCTGGTCAATGGCTTCTGATAGCTCATTAAAATCATTAACCAGATCAATATGAATAGGCGTATCGATTTTTTTCTGTGGCTAGGTATTAAAAATATACCAGCCGGATATCAGTTCGGGCTTAAAATCCGGGCTGATCGTCATATTAAAGGGCATGATGCGATCCTCAACAGGTGAATCGGGCTTAAAACTAACGTATTCAGGCAGTTTTAAAATTAAGCGTTAAAATAAAGTGGGGTACAGCTCCATAAATTCAGCCACTTTTTTTGCTGAAGGTTTTCGGCGTACCGAGGTATAGCTGACAATTTCGCCATTGCGTATATTCGGGATCACCGTG
>JANELJ010000003.1:3568-8248 GCA_024511395.1 Gammaproteobacteria bacterium
GGCCAGTTTCTGGGAGGTTCGATCGCCCAGGGACAGTATGGCGGCACTCATGGCACCGACCTGGTCTTCGTCCATGGACTGGGGCAGTACGGCTGTAATCATCAGGCCGTCGGTGGAAATCACTGCCGAAGCTTCAATATCTGCAGAGGTTCCGTTTAACTCGTTCAAAATTGAAGAGAGCATATCTTCTCTCATAGTCTTATCCTCATATTACGATGATGTGTCAGGTTAAAAATTCAGGCCGCATCAGAATCGGCTTTGTGCTTCTGGCGGTAATAGCGTTTATGTAGGATCCACACCAGATCCACAAAATTCTGCTGTTCAAAACGGGGTGAGCCGGAGATCACTAAATTGAATTTCAGCTCACCTATGTATAAGGGCCAGAAGCCAATGTGGCTGTATCCGGCCGCATCCACCAGTGCAAATGCACTGCTGTTGATGTTTAAATTATTGCTGACAATACCCTGATGGCGTGTATAAAGCGCAGAGAGGTCGGCACCCAATGCCGCCAGTTCCTCCGATGCCTCATGGGTAAAGCCGGAACCTGACAGAAAAAAGCTCTCATCATCGGCCAGCAGGCTCTTATGTTCACTAGATAAGGCCGCCAGTAAATCCGGCAGTGACTCATCAAAATTACCCTGAGGTACGCTTCTGGGGGTGGCGAAACCCTGCAACCATTTGAGTTGCTGAATGTGGTACAGCAATGATATTCTGAATATTGCTGTCCGGCAGTAACTTGTTTATGGTGTCGGCATCAAAATGCGGACTTTCCTCAAAGGTCATTAGCTGCTGCAGAAACTGTCGGGCAGGTTCCGGATTTGTTGCCGAAATACAATGCCAGGCACCAGCGGGTGACGGCAGCAGGTATTTGTTCTGGTATTGGATGGTCATGCGCTGTACTCCAGTCCGGGGTCAATAGTAAATAACAGAGCCTGTACCAGGTGAGACATATCATTAAAATCCCTAGCATCTACTTCAAAAATAGCACCTTTTATATCCAGTTCCCGAAGCTTTCTGTGGTAATGATCCATCCTTAGTAGGGGGGACAATATCGGTCTGAGTAATACCGATGGCAACGGCCGTGTCCGCAATATAGTCTTTAAAGGCATTGAGAAAAAAAGCCATGTCATTTAATGGAGCCTTACGGGTGTTATCAAGCAATAAAATCAGTCCCAGACCGTTGCGGGTGAGTACCTCCCACATAAAATTAAAACGTTCCTAGCCCGGTGTGCCGTAAAGGTGAATTTTTTCTACCCCGTCCAACACCATGGTGCCGTAATCCATGGCCACAGTGGTTTTGGATTTGCGCATCCAGGTCATATCAGAGGCGCTCTGGTTGGTGTACACCGGGGCCTTGTCACTCAAGGTGTTTATAGCCGTGGTTTTACCCGAACCCACCGGCCCGGCAAAGATTATTTTATAGTCATTCATGTTTATGCTCGGTCTTTGAGCCTATGCAATATCATTAATGGAGGATTTTTCTGAAAAACATTTCAGCCTGCCCAGCAGTTTGGACAAAATGGATTTGTTTTCAGGCTCTGGGCCTGGTTCCGGTGCAAAAGTATAGTCAATCTGCCGACGTGACACATTAGTCAGACCAATGGCCTTACAAGCACTGTAAAAGGCAAATACATAACGCTGTTCAATACCCAGAAAACGGGCAGTATCGGCCAGTGGATAAGGATGATCATAAAGCAGGGCGGCAATGCGCAGGGTATGGGGTATAGATGCCAGTCGGGTCAGGTTTGGCCATTCCATAAGAAAAACCAGTTTTAAAATTTCAGTGCCTACCTGTATCCGACCCCGCGATGACCACAGACTGATCAGCCACATAAAAGACTCCATGCTCCAGCTTTGTTTCTCCAGGGGCTTTTTCATGGTTTTATTTTTATTAGACTGGATAATCTTGTGCAGTTCATTTCTGAAGCTATTTGGTCTGGAAGTAAAACGTGGTTTGTTATCCAGGCTAAGCAGGCACAGAGGGCGGATAATGCCCGGTCCCACCGCGCTGTACACGGTCTGTTCTGCATAATCAAAATAAAATTCGTGGTTGTGCACATTCACCTGGATGATCTGTCCGCTCTGGCTGGACTGAATACTGGCCTGCTCAACAATAGCCTGCAGATTATTGTCTGGAGAATAAAAAATTGTTTTTAACTGTTGTGCATCATCTATATCAATGTCTGCCTGTTCACCGACAAAATGTTTTTCGTTTTCTACTTTTAGTAACTTACCTGCATTGGCTGCAGAAGCCGGTGTGTTTTCCTTAATGGGAACGACTTTAGCTTTGTTTGCGTCCTTTGCGGTTGATGGTTTTTCGAAGGGTGCTGCAGGTGTTTTAGGCTTTTCTTCGGAAGTGGTTTTGCGGGTAACTACTTTATAGTTAGGGGGAACGGGACGAGGTTCAGGCTGTTTCTGTACTGAATTGAGTACCGGAATCTGGAAGAAACGGCTGAAGATCTGATTCAGGGACTGTTCAAGCGATGTCCGTTTAACCGGTTTACGGATAAAAAACTCAGTATCCAGCCGGCATTCATAGTTACTCAGAGAGAGTACCAGGATAATCATGGCCGGATGTTTTGACAGCAGAGCCTAGTATCTTTCCTCAATTTTATAGGCATCCATATCCACCAGACAGATCTGTGCCTGACTCAGGTCATCCGTCAGAACATAGTCCCAGTTATGGATCTGTTTAAAAAATATCTCATACGCTGAACGTGATTGCTGGTCAATCCCCAGTAACGAGATATAAATCGTTTTTGTTGTCACAAGTCCCCACCCCTGAATACTTTGTTAGAAATTGTTAATTAAATGCCTGTTTGGCTTTACTCCATAGCTCAGCAGTCGATGCCTGTCAGCAAATTGCTGACAGGCCTGATTCAATTCATGCTCCATATTTAACACCTGGTAAAGCTCTATTAGCTTGCGTGTTAAGGCTTTATTATCCGGCTGCTGTTTAAGCCGGTACTCAAAAAAAGTGGCCATGGAATCTGGCAGAAAGTCCGCTTTCATGGATATACTGTGTTTTAAACCTCGGTTTGCCTGTGCAAAATAAAAAGCCGGTTCAAAATCCGGGGGGTATTGTCTGGCTGAATAGTGGCTGGTTCCATGGCAGCAAGCTTCTCAATTTAATGTCTCTAAGTGTGAATAAAGTCTAAAATCTATAACCTGTCTGTAGGATTTAGGAAAAAAATACAAAAATGTGAACAGGGTTTATAAATTTTTCCCTGTTCTTAAAATCTTTTATTTCTTCCTGAGAAGTAAAATTTCGACAAAGCACCAAAAAGCTTTATAATTTAAACATATTATTTTTTCTGTTACTTTTCCCATAAAACAGAGGTTTCTCTTGTCAGCACTGGATCACTTTTATGTCCCTACCCTGAATACGGTTTGGAATGTTATGGTCAAATACGGCATTGATCCTCAGCCTATATTTGAAAACTTTGGGCTGCAGGAAGAGGAACTTCAGGACAGCAACAAACGCTGCCATGCTTATATAGAAATTGCCTTATGGCATCATGCTCAAAATATTATTAAGGAACCCTGCCTGGGGCTGAGTGCTGGTCGTGATACCTGGCATCCTTCGCAAATGGGTACCCTGGGCTATGCTTGGCTGGCCAGCTCTTCCCTAGAGCGGGCTTTCCACCGCCTGAGCCGTTTTCACCATATTGTGACTAATGCCTATGAAATAGAAACCAGGAAAACGAACTCGCTCTATACCATCTTGATACAGTACTCCAGCCATAATCCGGCGTTTCAGGCACGTTCTGAATCCATTATGGCGACTTTGCTCTGTATGAGCCGAATGAATTTCGGCCATTCCCTGCCGGTACAGGCCGTGACTTTTGTTCATTCAGAACCCCAGCAGGTGCAGAAATATCTGGATGTGTTTGGCTGCAGGCCGGTATTTAATGCACCGGAAGACAGTATTTCCTTTGCCCTGGAGGATGTTACCCGGCGACTGCCGGCAGCTGATCACCTGTTTGCGGAAATGATGGATCAGTCCATTATCCAGGCATTAAACAAGTTACAGCCGGATAATATTGTATCCCAGGTGAAGGCAGTGATTATTGAGCAGTTATCCTGCGGCAAGGTGACTGAGGAAGACATTGCTGGGCAACTAAATATGAGTAAGCGTAAGTTACAGTTAAAACTGGCCGAGGAGAATGTGCGTTTCAAGGGGTTGCTGGATGATATTCGTTCCGATATGGCTAAAGATTATTTAAGGGGTAATAATCACTGCCTGAGTGAAATTGCTTTCTTACTGGGCTTTTCAGAAGTTAGTTCATTTTCCAGGGCCTTTAAGCGCTGGTCAGGGGTGTCACCCGGGCAGTATCAGAAAAGAAAGCTGGAAAAAAGCCTTTAACAGGCTTTATTAGAGTAAGGTGGGGTAAATAAACTACTCATATTGAAGACGCGGAATTTCAATATGTACAGGGAATCGTGCGTAATTTATTTAACTCCCCCTAAAGTTGTGTGCTTGTGTCGTTCTTATTATTATTTTCTTCTTCTTGTTGATTACAAGTATAGGTTTTTTTGCTGTAGAGTCATTGACGTTTTGCGCAAACCTGATGACATTTTGTGCAAAAATAAAAATTAGCCATTATTTTTCGCCTGAAACCGCTTCTTTGGTAGCATCCCAGGCCTTTTCTGAACCTTCTTTAGTGGCTTCCCATGCTT
>JANELJ010000003.1:8348-21542 GCA_024511395.1 Gammaproteobacteria bacterium
GCCTGCCAGGTTTTGTCTGAAGTTTCCACAACACTGTCACCTACTTTATCCCAGGTGCTGGCTGTTCCTGAACAACAGAATCTGCAGCAGCCCCCTTACAGCCATTATCTCAGAACCGGTTTTGAAAAAACGGAAATATCAGACAGTTTTATTTAATAACATGAATGTCTTCAGCCTGTGGGCCCTTATCACCCTGGGTCACCAGAAAGTCTACACTCTGGCCTTCATGCAGAGAGCGGTAACCGCTGCCTTTGATAGAGCGGAAATGGACAAAAATATCGCCGCCGGAAGAGCGGGTAATAAAACCATAGCCCTTATTGGTGTTAAACCATTTAACCGTGCCGGTTTCACGATCACCGGCCATTTTTGGAGCTGCAGTGGGAGTGCTGGCTTTTTTAATAGGCTTTTGAGTAGAATGGGTTTTACGTGGTGCATTCTGAGTGCTTAAAGACTGTGCCAGCAGGATAATAATACCGGCAATAAGTGCGACGATAAGATGATTAATAAAAGCGCTGCCAATGGCCATTTGATCCAGGGCCAGTCCGGCCAGTGCTGTCAGCAGTGCTGAGATAATAATGAAGATTATATTTTTTATATTAAACATGGATAACTCTTGTATGGTTAGTAATGTAATAAATGAAATATTTAGTTATGTAATTTACTTGTGCAATAAAGTTGCTATCAGTAATGATCTTGTCAGACTATTTTAATGCCAGTGTATGACTTACTAACCCTTCATTATCCAGAGTTCAGCAGCATTTATCAAGTGGGGGAATTGCTTAAAGGATCTGACCGGTAGTATAAAACCATTGTCCGGCCATTTTTACAAATTGCGAACGTTCTTCCAGGTGGGAGGCCTCGCCATTGACCTTATAACGGGCTATAAAATGCACTTCTCCGCTGCCATCCTGTGCCTGCCCCTTATGAGTCTCTTTAATTTTAAGACCAATCCACTGCTGATCGGACGCTGACAGATCAATTTTTTGTGGACGGTATTGCGGGTGCCAGGTGTTTAACAGGTACAGGCTATTACCCAGTACATAAGCGGTATAGCGTGAACGCATTAACTGTTCAGCGGTTTGAGGAACAGAAGTATCATTTTTATCGGCAGCCTTCAGAAAGCGGCCGCAGCATTGACCATAACTCAGGTCGGATTGGCAGGGACAGTCTGACTGGTCAGTAAAAGCCTGAGTGAATTTTTTTGCCATCAGGGCAGAACGGACTCATTATTAAACAGGGAATTAATGGTTTCCCGTTCTCTGACCAGGTAATGTTTATCCTGATCCACCATCACTTCGGCCGCCCGGGGCCGGGAATTGTAATTGGAGCTCATGGTAAAACCATAGGCACCGGCGGAACGAACAACCAGTAAATCATTGGGCTTTATGGCCAGGTCCCGGTCTTTACCCAGAAAATCCCCGGTTTCACAGACCGGGCCGACAATATCATAAGTCCGGTTCGGTATGCTGTCCTCAGGTTCAATAACCGGGATTATGGCCTGCCAGGACTGGTATAAAGCAGGACGCATTAAATCGTTCATGGCGGCATCGACAATGGCAAAGTTTTTACCTTCGGGATCATCTGTTAGTTTCAGAAATTCCACCCGGGTCAGCAGAATACCGGCATTACCGGCAATAGCCCGACCGGGTTCCAGGATCAGCTTGAGCTTGCGCCCGGACAGTTGCTTTTTAATTGCCTGAGCGTACTCAGAGGGAGAAGGCGGGGTTTCATCATTATAAGGAATGCCTAGGCCGCCGCCCAGATCCAGATGATGCAGCTTAATACCTTTTTTGCGCAACTCATCCACCAGCAGCAGTACCCGGTTCAGAGCATCAATAAAGGGCTCAATTTCCAGTAGCTGGGAGCCGATATGACAGTCTACACCGACAATTTCCAGATGTTTATGCTGAGCAATATGCTGATAAACACCCATGGCTTTTTCAATAGGAATACCGAATTTGTTGGATTTCAGACCGGTAGAAATATAGGGATGGGTTTTGGCATCCACATCGGGGTTGACGCGCACGGATACCGGTGCTGTTACACCCATATCTTTTGCTACTTCGTTAATGCGTTCAATTTCAGCTTCAGATTCTAGGTTAAAACAGTAAATACCCACTTCTAGGGCGCGCTGAATTTCATCTATGCGTTTGCCAACACCAGAAAAGACAATTTTGTCCGGGCTGCTGCCGGCGGCCAGAACCCGTTCCAGTTCACCCACGGAGACAATATCAAAACCGCTGCCCATTCGTGCCAGCAGATTGAGTACACCCAGGTTGGAATTAGCCTTAACTGCATAACATATCAGGTGATCACGATCGGCCAGGGCGGTCTCAAATGCCTGCCAGTGACGTTCTAGGGTGGCGCGGGAATAAATATAAAGTGGGGTGCCGTAACGCTGAGCCAATGAGGCGACTTCATTATCTTCGGCCATCAGGCGGCCTTTGTGGTAGTTAAAATAATCCATGCTGATTCTTTATTTAAGCGAGTGGTTGCCGGAAGTGTATGAGGAGGATTTTTCATCCGGCAGGTATAAAGGGCCTTTCTGACCGCAGGCACTGAGCATACTTCCAATGCCCAGAATGGCAATAACCAAATAAAGTACCAGCTTTGCACGACACCATTTCATAAAAATACCTGTTATTAATGTTTGAAATTGCGCATTATACCGTAAATACATTTAAGTGAATATGAGGTTTTAGGGGTAATTGGGTGGGTGGTCAGGGCGGGAGCATACTTTTAATAATTCTCATTTAGACGCAAATACCGTATCCATTGACCGCACTCCTTGCTGAAGACGCCGTGAATCCATCCATGGAGGCTTTTCGGCAGCATCCCTGCTACCGAAATTTCATCAAGAAGCACGGTCAATGGATACTCAGTGGCTATAAATGTAATATTTTTGCATATTGAACATATTTTAATCAAAGTATGATCCGGCCTTGGGTGGGTGGTATATAATGACTGTCATTGAACGTTAAAAATATAATAAAAAAAACAGACTGTGAAATTAAAATCCTATATTTTCCGCTGGGTGACTCTGGCGACGCTGCTGCCGGCAACGGCTCTGGGGCTGTTTGCCACTTATTATGTGCAAAATCTGTATCATGAAGATGCGACCAGGGATATTTTGCGCTCTCTGGAAAATATTTCTTCAGAAATTACCCGCAGTCTGCAGGCGGAACAGAAGCTGATTTTAAAGCTGACAGAATCCAGGCCTGTGCAGCAGTTTCTGCAGGTGCTGCAGGCTGCCGCCAGGGGTCAGCGCCATCCTCAGTATGCTGAGAGACTAAAAACCCTGAGTGAGTTTCTACAGCAGTATCAGTCGGTTATTTCTCTTTTTGATACTTTCAGAGTGCTGGATATTCGCGGCAATACGTTGTTAAAAGTCCGCTCCGGCCATGAAAGTATTACCCGCTATGAGGGTTTTGATCCCTATCCCATTATGGACAAGGAAATTATTCTGCCTGAGCATGTCAGATACCTAGCAGAATTACCGGAAAACAATGTCAGCTTTATCGAACTGCCGCAGACCCGTGATGAAATGGGAATGGAAAATAACATCGTCATCCCTGATGGTATTGTGCCTCTTATCTATAAAGGTGAGCGGGAGGGCTATCTGGCCGTGACGATCAGCGGCTCTAATATCGATCAACTGCTGGAACTTGCGGCCCGGCTGTATAACGGCAAGCTGCTGATTGCTGAAATTGATGAAGAAAATGGGGTGCGCAATGGTCAGATTTTGTATGACGATAAAACCCTGCTGCGCTTTGCTCATTTAAAGTCCACCATTGAAAATATCCAGATGATTGAAAATGGACGGCTGTGGAATGCCTTTCTGGAATCGCCTTTTGGCTCAGTGGTGTCTGGTAATGGTCGCTCTCATTATTATTATATTGAATATTTTCCCTATCCGGATTCTCTGATCTCCTGGCTCATTGCCAGTGAGGTTAATGATGAGGCCTATACCAAACCCTTTGAACGTATTCGTGTCGGGATCTGGGTGTTGGCCAGTATAGCGGCTTTCAGCAGCCTGTTTCTGGCGCACTTTGCTTCCATGGCAATTTCCACACCGATTATGCACTTGGCTAAAAACCTTAAACTTTATGCTGACGGCATTCGGCCTGAACCGGTGAAAAGTGATATTGATAAGATGCAGCAGTTGTCTGCCTCCTTTATCTATATGGCAGAAAAACTGGAACAGGAGCAACAGGAACGGATCAGGGCGGAAAATATGATGGTACAAAATGCCAAGTTGGCCAGTCTGGGACAGATGGCCGCTGGTATTGGCCATGAAATCAATAATCCGCTGAACAATATCCGTTCTTTGTCCCGTTTAATTAAACGTGATCTGGAAAAATGCACCTGGGAAGGTGATGAGCAACGTCAGTCTGCACGCTATCTAAAAAACATGCTGGAGGATATCAGTTCTCTGGATGAAGAAGTGGTTCGGGCTTCAGAAATTGTTCAGGGGGTACTGAGTTTTGCCCGGCAGATCCCGGATAAAGAATTCACCCGTATTAATATGATAGACTTGCTGAAAAATACGGAGGGCCTGATCCGCCAGGAAGCCAAACGTGCCCAGGTTGAATTACAGGGTATGGATACTATTGAACGTGGGGGATCTGTTATGATTATGGGCGACCAGGGTAAATTACAGCAGGCTCTGGTGAATATTTTACTCAATGCTATTCAGGCCTGTGTGGATGCACGCTCTAGTGAACACTGTACTCAACGCAGTATTGAGCTGAGTCTGCAGTATGATGAGGATGCGATGTTATTAAGCATTCGGGATCATGGCCCCGGTATTGATGCAGAGGTTATGGATCAGATTTTTGATCCCTTCTTTACCACCAAGAGTGTCGGTAAGGGTATCGGCCTGGGTCTGTCCATTGTACTGGGTATTATTCAGAACCATAAAGGTGAACTGAATATTGAAAATGCCGAATACGGCGGTGCCGTGGTGAGAATAAAATTACCGGTTATCCACTAAACCTGTACCATTAAGTATCTACTAAGAATGAAACAGAAATTAATACTGATTGATGATGAACCCAAGGCCGGCCGCCTGACGGAACGCTACCTGGAAGACAGTTATGACTGCCGTATATTCCAGGATCCGCTTGAAGCCATGAACTATTTTAATGCCCATGGGGCGGATCTGGTGATCACCGATATGCAGATGCCGAATCTGACCGGGGCTGAAGTACTGGCGCAGATCCGGGCAGTAGATAAACAGATCCCGGTCATTGTGATCACGGCTTATTCTACTGTGGATAATGCTATTAAAGTGCTGCGTTTGGGTGCTACGGATTTTATTAAAAAGCCCTTTGATATTGAAGAGCTGAAAATCACTATCGACAAGGCTCTGAATGTTTCCCGGATCAAGGCTGAAAACTACCGTCTGAAACAGCATCTGAAAGCCCGGGAGGATCAGGACGATCGCTACCGGATGATCGGTACCGGCGGTAATATGCAGAAAGTGTACGATATTATCGATAAGATTGCCGATATTCGCTGTAATGTCATTATTGAAGGGGAATCGGGTACCGGTAAGGAACTGGTGGCTCGTGCTATTCACTTTCAGAGCCAGTCGGCAGACAAACCGTTTATTGTTATTGACTGCGGAGCGCTGACCGACAGCTTACTGCAAAGTGAATTATTCGGTTATGAAAAAGGCGCCTTTACCGGTGCCAATAAGCAGAAAAAAGGTCTGCTGGAAACCGCCTCCGGAGGCACTTTGTTTCTGGATGAAATCTGCAATATTTCTGACAATATGCAGACCAAGCTGCTGCGGGTGGTGCAGGAGCAGCAGATCACCCGGGTGGGGGGGCTGGAAACCATAGATATTGACGTGCGCTTTGTGGTCGCCACTAACCAACCCATGGATAAAATGGTGCAGGAAGGCAAATTCCGTCATGACCTTTATCATCGTCTGAATGTTATTAATATCCAGGTACCGCCGCTGCGTTCCCGCCTGGAGGATTTGCCCTTACTCACTGAAGCGCTGATTAAACGCTTTGCGAAAAAGTATCACCGTAATATTAAGGGCTTTGATAAGGCTTCCACTAAGCTGTTGATGAGTTACCACTGGCCGGGTAATGTACGGGAGCTGAGTAATATTATTGAGCGGGCCGTAGCATTATCAGATAATGAAATACTGCATCTGGAAGCCATTCCCAATGCCGTGGATGCACCGGGACAGACTACAGGGGAACAGATTGATGCTGATCAGCCCACACTGGCAGAGCTGGAAAAACGCTATATTTTAAAAATACTGGCGGCGAATAATGATAACCGGGAACAGACAGCGGCCATTTTAGGTATTAATAAATCAACTCTCTGGCGTAAGTTGAAAGAGTACGATGAATAAAATTTTTATATTTGGACCGGGACGTTAAATTATCGTGCAGCTTTCGCCGTTTTATATTGATACCTCAAGAGCTGGAGATCTAACCGCAAGGTAGTTTGAAATTGTCCGGCATCGCATTGCTCAGAGCTTTGGTGCCCGGGCCGAATATCCCCCCCCCTAGTTTATATTATAATTATGGGTAGTTTATATGTCGCTATCCCGGAAGTCCAGCAGTTTTTCAGGTCTTACTGATTGCTGATTGCGCTGTTGTTTCTGGTGAGTTTAGTGCGTGTCAGTATTGCTCAAAGGCTGTCTGCTGCAGGAGAAGATAAATATAAACCCTATTTAAACAGCTACTATGTACTGACAATAACGGGCGGTTTGTTGTGGGGTATCAGCATTGCCATGATGATCCATGTAAATCAACTGGGTGAGTTCAGTTATTTGCTGCTGGTTATCTGTGTGGCTACAACAGTGGGTGCCCAAGCCACCATGGGCTCTTATTTCAGAGTGGTTGTGCAGTTTATTATGCTGATATGGATACCCATAATGTTGGTCTACGTTCTTCTGGGCGTGAAAGGGGGGCCATATGGTTATCTGTTTCTATCCTTGACGCTGTTTTTACTGGCTTTTGTGATCCTGCAGTCATGGCGTATTTCCATGGATTTTCAAATGGGAGTGATTCAGCAGGTGCAGCTTGAACAACGTAGTGATGAGCTTTATCAGGCCATTCAGACCATTGAACAACAGCAGAAAGAAGTCCGTCAACACCGAGACCATCTGCAGGAACTGGTGGATGAAAAAACCGAAGATCTAAACCGGGCTAGGATCCGTGCTGAAGAAGCGGACAGGGCAAAAAGTGAATTTCTGGCCAATATGTCCCATGAATTAAGAACTCCGCTACATTCGATTTTAAGTTTCAGCCAGTTTGGAATAGAACGACTGGGAAAGGTGGATAATGAAAAAATTCGCAGTTACCTGGAAAAAATTCATTATTCCGGAGAAATTCAGTTAAACCTGGTTAATGATCTGCTGGATCTGGCACGCCTGGAATCCAATAGTCAGGATCTATTTTTTAAGCAGTATAACCTGTATCTCCTGATTAAAAGTGTGGTGGCAGAATTAAGCAGTCTGTATGAAAATAAAAATATCCGGGTTACTACCATTTCGGAGGAAAATGAACTGTATATTCAATGTGACAGTTCAAAAATCATGCAGTTGATCCGCAATTTACTGGGTAACGCTATTAAGTTCTCACCGCAGGGCTCTGAAATTATCATTATCTGTGAAAAAAAACATGATTCCATCAAAATGATCATTCAGGATCAGGTACCGGTGTGCCTGATGGAGAAAAAGAACTGATTTTTGATAAGTTTAATCAGTCCAGCCGTACCCGTACCGGAGTAGGCGGTACCGGCCTAGGCCTAGCTATCTGTGCTCAGATAATAGAAGTTCATAAAGGTTGGATCTGGGTTGAAAATGCGAAGCCTCAGGGGGCGGTATTTAATGTTTTACTGCCGGTAGAATCATGAATGGCTAAAAAAGGCAGATTGCAATTTGCAAAGTCAATTTGCAATCTGCCTTTTGTTTTTAGTGAACCTGTCTCATCTAACTTTATCTATCATCTTGATATTTAAGTTTTTTTGTTAATTGGCATAGTCGATGCAGTATCAGAAAATATAAATAACAATGTACGATAAAAAACAACCAACAAAGGAAGGAATAAAAGATGCAACGTAGACATTTCCTGAAAAACACTATGGCAACAGGCGCTATTGCTCTGGCCGCTTCAAGTGGTCTGTTAGTCCCTGGCAGCGTGTTAGCTGCATGGAACAAAAAAGCATTTGATGCTAAAGATGTACAGTCTGCATTAAAAGGGGCTATCGGTACTGAACTGACTGAAGCCACTGACAAGATTAAGATTAAGGCGCCTCAGATTGCAGAAAACGGTGCAGTTGTACCTATTACTATCAGCTCTACTTTAAGCAATGTTAAGTCTATTACCATTCTGTCTGAAAAGAACGGCACTCCACTGATTGCCAAGTTCAACCTGAAAGGTAAAGCTGAAGCATTTATTTCCACTCGTATCAAGATGGGCAAAACTTCCAATATCATCGCAGTTTGCGAATCTGGCGGTAAATTCTACAGCGCCAGAAAAGAAGTTAAAGTCACAATCGGTGGTTGCGGCGGTTAATCAATAACCTCTAACACGATTTGATAATTGATATAACTAATACGTTAAGAGCAAGCCGGATAGTGAAATAACCGGGTACTCTAAACCAATACGAACAGGAAAAGAATAATGGCTAAAAAAAGCTCAATTAAAATTCGCGCAAAAGCGAAAAATGGCGTGGTTACAGTTAAAGCACTGATCAGTCATAAAATGGAAACCGGCTTACGTAAAGATAAAAAGACAGGTAAAGTAATACCTGCTCACTTTATTGAAGAAGTTGTTTGTGAACACAATGGCGTACCAGTACTGGAAGCCGAATGGGGTGTTGCTATCTCTAAAAACCCATACCTGTCTTTCAAATTTAAAGGTGGTAAAGCGGGTGATACCGTTAAACTTTCCTGGAAAGACAATACAGGTAAGAGCGATTCCCTGGAAACTAAAGTTAAGTAAGCTTAAGTAACTGAAGTTTCAGTAAAGAAATTTACCAACGAACGATAATCCCCCCCCATCATGAGTTGGTAATGCCGGGCGCAACAGGATAAAACCTGCGGCGCCTTTTTTATAGCTTTTCCAGCTTAACGGGGTTTCGATATCCAGTACATGCTCTTCAACCAGCTGAAACAGTTCTTCCTCGGTTTTTGCATTGTTAATCTGTTCAAGAATGGACATAGGCTTCTCCTTAATATTTTTGACTAAATAAATCAGTTAAATCGTAGCGAGAATGATCAGAGTGCTGAAGATACAAGGATTTACAGGTTATTTTGGCTTTATTCGTACTCACCGTACGGGTGAAGTCAAAATGTTCTGGAAAGCCTTGTAAATTCAGTGCTATGGACATTCGCAGTAGGTTCAACTGATTTATTTAGGTTTGGTTAATCATACCACTGTATTAGTGTATGAGGTATCTGAAAAAGCGGATAAATAAGCTCTAAATCAAAAAAATATCAATAAATTCTAATATTAATAGATATAAATCAAGATGTAAGGAGAATGCTATGGCCATAACTTAGCTCTCACGTTAAAATGATGGCTTAAAATTATAGCTATATGTTTTTAACAGGTTTTTCAGAGAACAGGTGCGTTATGACAGAATCAGAATTTACCCAGCAGATTGACGAACTTATTATGTCAATTGAGGATGCGCTAGATGAACTGGAGATGGATATTGATTATGAAAGTTCAGCCGGTATTCTGACTATTATATTGCCCAATAAATCACAGGTCATTATCAGCCGCCAGATTGCCGCTATGCAGTTATGGCTGGCCGCTAAATCCGGTGGTTTTCACTTTAATTATGATCCTGAAAAAGGCTGGCTTGATGAGCGCATCGGTGAAGCCTTTATAGATGCTCTGAATCGTTGTCTGACAGAACAGGCAGGTGAGCCCGTGGCACTTGAACTGGAATAGTGAATATGAAAATTAAATTTAACTGGATATTTTGCGGGCTGAGTTTTTTACTGGGTAGCACTCTGTTACTGACCGCTGGCAATGTTCTGGCCGCAACGGACAAGAGTGACCAGGCCAGTCTGGCCATGGGCAGCGAACTTTTCCAGACAAAATGCTCAGTCTGTCATGGCAGTGAAGGTTCCGGTGGTGTGGGTATGCCGTTGAACCTGGATGATTTTTTGAAAACTACTTCTGATAAATATTTGCAGCAGACCATTCGCCTGGGGCGCCCAGGTCGGGTTATGCCATCCTTTAGTGAATTGAGCGATGTACAGGTGCAGAGCCTGATTAAATATATCCGCAGCTGGAAACCGGATATTAAACCACCGGTATATGATCAGGCCCATATTGCCGGTGATAAGGAAAAAGGCAAACAGATTTTTAATGCTATCTGTATTAACTGTCACCGGGAAGAAGGTATCGGCGGCAAAGGCACCGGGGTAACTTTCTCACGTCCCCGGGATGCAGAAATTATTGCGCCGGCCATTGGTAACCCGGCTTTTCTGGCGGCGGCTTCGGATCAGATGATTAAGCGGATTATTATGACCGGCCGGGAATCCACTCCTATGATGGCGGCCACTTCCATGGGGTTGACAGAAAAGGATGTCGATAATGTGGTCACATATTTACGTTCCCTGAGTAAAGGTGTGGCGCTGGAACACGATCATGACTATGCACCCGGTGCTGCGGTGCTGACTTATGAATCTTCCTATTCACTGGAAGAAACCATAAATAATATCAAGGCCGCGGCTATTGGCTACAATTTCCGTTATATTCGTGAACAGACGCTTAATCGAGGTTTTGTAGAAAAAGATCAGGAAAACAAAAATCAGTACCTGGTGTATTTCTGTAATTTTAATTTTCTTAATCAGGCTTTATCCATTGATCCACGAATTGGCATGTTTCTGCCGTTTCGGGCAACGATTATGAAAAAGGGTGATACGGTACTGGTGATGACAGTGAACCCTAATTACCTGTGTTCCCTGTTTAATAATGCGGAGCTGAGAGAAGGCTGTGAATTTATGTCTGAGAAATACGAAGCCATGCTGGAAGAAAGTACACTTTAATATGTAAATTACTATTTGATTGATGTCGATGGATACCATAAACATGACTAACCGATTTAAGCAATTAAGCCTGTCCACACTGTTCTTAGTGTTGTTTTTATGCTCTGCTGCGGCTTATGCAGAACATCAGAAACTCATTATGGGACGTTCCGTGGATGCCTTTCCGGAAAGCATGAGTGCCCTGCAGGAAGAAATAAAAAAAGCCGGCTATGTACTGAGTTTTGTCCAGCGCGTGGATGTTGGTCTGACTGGTATGGGCTTTAAAACGGACAAGTATCGGGTGGTTTTTTTCGGTAAACCGGAAGAGATTAAGGAGCTACCGGAAAAATATCCTGAGCTGGTGCCTTACCTGCCCCTGGCCATTGCTATTTTTGCTGAAGAACAGGAAACCGTACTCACCGCCATGTCTCCCGACTTCCTTGGCCCTGCTTACCTAAAAGAGCACTCGGAACTTAAAGTCATTTTTAATCGCTGGAAAAAAGACATTGAAACCATTATTGAGGGTGTTTGTTACCAGTAACCTTACAGGTTCTTTATAGCCTGGTTGAGTCGGCGTTCAATTTCCTGTTTAAACTTAAGCAGCTGGGTGACCTGCAGGCCATGGCTGCTTTCAGAGTCCCGCAGTTCTTGGGACAGGTCAATGTCGGTAATATAAATAGGGTAGCGTTCATTGCCCTAGCGGGCCTGTACCACTTCTTGTGCCACTTTTTTATAAACATCCCTGCCGTATTCAAAAGAACTGAACTCTTTTTCATTGGCATAAATCAGGTAATGCCGACTGCCGTCATCATTAATATCGGCAATGACCTAGATGCGGAAAAAACGGGCAGGCATACTTTGCAGGCGGGAGAACTATTCACTGAGTTTAAGCTAGCCGCCCTGTTTTTCAATTTCAAACACTTCCAGCTGTAATTCTTCGGCCATATTATCCAGTGATTCAAGATCATACAGTGCCACGGTGCTGTCCAGTAATAAATCGTCTGTTGATGAATCAATATAGGCATTAAACTGGTTGCTGAAGCTTAGTCGGCTGACTACTGAATCCAGGAATAGAATAAAGTGGTTCAGGTGAGTATTGTTTTTTTCCATGGCCGTGGACTGATGATACAGACAGCCGCGTTCATCAATAATATAAATATCCGTGGTTTTACGATGGTTCTGGTAAAACAGCTGAACATGATGATCCCGGTTATGAGCATAAATGAGTTTTAATACCTTATGCTGATTAAATTCACTGTCTATAATCAGGCGATGATAGTGCGGTAGTGGGTACACCAGTTCTCTGAACAGTTCTCTAGTATCAGGAATTTTCTGGTAGCGGGGACCGTTTTTTTCCTGCCATGAAGACTGTCCAGGATCTCGTTAAACAACTTTCAGTGGATAATTGATCAGAAAAAAGTTCACTTCCAGCCTGAACGTATTACACCACTGAGTAATACGTTCGGTTTTAAGCCTGAAGGCTCCCCACAAATTTAAACCATTGTGCAGAGTCACATCACGTCCTGGTTCAATTGTGTAAATGCTTTTTTCAAATCCTTCATGTAAATTTTATACCGTTTGTCATTTATAACTTGTTTTGCAATATAGATGAATGACAAGACAGTACGGTTAACAATGGTATTGGCCTGTAACATTTTCTGATAGCCCTGTTGACAAGCTACTTTACCAATACACCATAATAAAAATTGAACTAAGGCCGCAATCAATAACAGATTGTCATATCGTGCTTCAGACCTTGATTTAGCTTGTGACAAGCCCAGTCCATAATAGCTATTCTTACTATCTCGAAAGCTTTCTTCTATTTGCATTCGAGTTGAGTATGTTTTTACAATTTGTTTGGGCATTGCTTTACTGGTCGGTAAATTACTCACTAACAACCAGGCTTCATTAGCCTTCTTTTCTTGATATAAGGAAGTTGTGCAATGAGACTTGCCACCTCGTTTTTTCTGTTTCTGTCGTTTCTTACTTTTCTTTTTATACATACCCATTACAGCAAAAACGGGAGACTTTACTGTAATAAATATTACCCAGCCGTTTTGCTTTTGCTGAGCCATCTTGCATATAATGACGGCAACTATTCCAATGCTCGCCATCCAGTGACAAATGAACATCCCCCCTGACTCTTCCAAGCCAATACCACCCCCTGGATTCAACGG
>JANELJ010000260.1 GCA_024511395.1 Gammaproteobacteria bacterium
TCTGGTCTGGAAATTTGCAAGGTAATAAGGCTTATTTTACCAAAAACCTGCAAATTTAACACCCATAATCAAACAATATTTCTTTATAAATCAATGCTATATGTTTTATTCAGGGTGGACTAGTTACCTTTGATATTCAACATTGACTGTTTTTTACACGCCACATCATAATTGTAGACTATTTATTGAGCAATACGAAAACCACGCGTACTATCTCTCAAATTGGCTGTGCTCCAGGTACGGCTGGCTGAACCAATATCAGACTGGTTAAAATACCAGCAACCGCTACGCAAAACACGATATTTACAGTTCGGAGCATGGCGTTTATATGTATCAACGGCGACCTGCTCATAGTTATCTATCCAGCAATCCTGTACTCATTCATAGGCATTTCCTGACGTATCATACAGACCATAGGGGTTGGGGCAAAGGAACCTACGGGAGTAGTGCGTCGATACCATGGATCGCCGCAATCAGAACAGTTGGCCATACGGTAGGCTGGCTTGTCTCCCCACCAGTAATAGCTCGTGGTGCCGCCACGTGCTGCATATTCCCATTCTACCTCAGTGGGCAGACGATAAGGTTTTTCAGGTTGAGTAACACTGTTTAGCCACTGTAAAAATATTTGTGCATCGTCCCAGGAGACGTTAATGACAGGTCGCTGACCACGTCCCCAACCATCATCGGCAGGGTTATCATAGCTGGTTTGTGAAACAAAACGATCATATAAATCAAATGTCACTTCATATTTTGATATTTTAAAAGCAGCGACCTGCATTTTATGGGGTGGCCTGGCAAACATAATTTCATTACTCCCCATGGTAAATTCCCCTGCAGGAATGTTAAGCATGTGCAAGCTGTTCCTGACATCATTATCAACCCGGTTATTTTTACTTAAGTTTTGGAAATGATGCCACCAGCCAGGATCAAGGGTTTTATGTAAGCTCAAATTGACTAAATTAAGCCCGTAATGCACAGTTATCTTCCTGTTGCTTTGATAAGAATAGACACTGTTTTCAATTGGCTTAGTTATTAATAATAGATGCCGTCCTTCAGGCAAGGTAATGCGTAAATCACCATTATCATCAACTTTGCCCCTGTCCATAGCATTGACGTAAACATGAGCACCCGGTTGATCCACACGTAGCCATAAGATCCCCAATTGCTGTGATAAATACGGCGGAAGAACAGCGGTTAGGACATTTTGACTGAGAAGAAGGAGCAGCAGAAAAGAAAAAGCACGATTGATGGTTGATTTTATTACCATATAGCCATGGTCCTTTTGAGTTTGGTGATGTACTTCTAGTGGTTTATGGTATTTTTTTAACTTCCTGTATACATATTATTTAACCGCTGAGCTGTCTTCATGAATTATATAGGTAACTCTTTAAAGGTGTATTATAACTCAGTAAAACTGTATTCTGCACTGGGTCATAAAACCCCGATGGAGTTTGAAAAATTACTTAATATTGTGTACGAATTTTATTGATCTTAGAGAATTAATTTTTATTTTTTTAAAGAAGCCGTAAAATCCAGTAACCGCTGAGTCGATTCATAGGCCTTTAGCCTGACTGACTCATCCACAAAGACTTCATTTTTACCGCTTTCCAGTATATCCAGAATTCCCTGCAGACTGTTCATGGCCATCCAGGAGCAATGGGCGCACATGGTGCAGCTGGCACCGACACCGCCAGTGGGGGCTTCAATCAGGGTTTTGTCTGGAGCTGCTTCCTGCATTTTATAAAAAATCCGGTTATCTGTGGCTACAATAAATGTCTGGGCATCCATATTCTGTACAGCATTAATTAACTGGGTTGTGGAACCTACTACGTCAGCCATTTTGACGACGGTATAGGCTGATTCCGGATGTACCAGAATTTTGGCATCGGGATGTTTTTGTTTCAGAGTTTCCAGGGCATCGGCCTTAAATTCATCATGCACAATACAGGAGGCCTGCCAGAGTAGCATATCGGCATCGGTCACTGATTGAATATATTGCCCCAGATGGCGATCCGGTGCCCAGAGAATTTTTTTACCCTGGGCTTTTAAGTGTTCCACTACTTTAGTGGCAATACCTGATGTGACCACCCAGTCTGCACGGGCTTTAACGGCCGTACTGGTATTGGAATAGACTACCACGGTATGATCAGGGTGTTGATCACAAAAAGGAATAAAATCTTCTGCTGGACAGCCCAGATCAAGTGAACAATTGGCTTCAAGGTCGGGCATTAAAATGGTTTTTTCCGGAGACAGTATTTTTGCCGTTTCACCCATAAAACGGACACCAGCTACAATGATTTTTTCAGCCGAACTGGCTTTACCGAAGCGAGCCATTTCCAGGGAATCGGATACACAGCCACCGGTTTCATCAGCCAGTTGCTGTAATACAGGATCGGTATAATAATGAGCCACCAAGACAGCATGCTGCTTAGCCAGTTTATCTTTAATCTGCTGGATTAACTGCCCCTCTTCCTGTTTATTCAGGTGGGGGTTAAGCTGTTCAATGTCAGAGGTGGTGGGAACAGAAGCTTCCCAGTTTGCTGTACTTTTCATAAATCGCTTTATGTCTGAATAAACATTTAATTATCCAACGATTCTACTTTATAGTCCAGAATTTTATAAACTATATAATATAGAAAAACAGGGCCGGATCATACTTTGGTTAAAATATATTCAAAATGAAATTTATACCTTCTGAGTATCCATTGACCGTGCTTCTTGATGAAGTTTCGGCAGCAGGGATGCTGCCGAAAAGCCTCCATGGATGGATTCACGGCGTCTTCAGCAAGGAGTACGGTCAGTGGATGCGGTATTTGCGTCTAAATGAGAATCATTAAAAGTATGCTCCCGCCCTGTATAGAAAAAACAATAATGGAAAACCCATGGCAGTAAAAGTCAGTTTACAGATTTCCGATAAGGCCTATGAGAAATTATCCAGTTACAGTGAACAGCTGGGTTTAAGTCCGAATCAGTTTGCCATTATCTGTTTTGAGTATGTAGTTCAACCTGAATAATACCGTTTTAAGCCTGACATCAAGCCAGGTTTAAAGCAGCTGATTGCCCCGGTTTGATAAAAGACCCCATCAAACCGGAAATAATTTTGAGCCACAAAAGCCGGAGCTTATTGAGGATCTTTCTTAAGTTAACCTGAATTCTGGATAAGAACTAAAAAATATTGAACTAAATGCCTGTTTCTCGATCAGCTCATTTAATGACCAAATCAAATGAATTTGAACAAGGAACAGGCAAGTGACTACTATA
>JANELJ010000261.1 GCA_024511395.1 Gammaproteobacteria bacterium
CAATGAAAAGCCTGATGGAAGATGTTAGAAAATTTATGAATAATGTGTCCCCGTTTCCTGGTTCTGAAATTCAACAGAAAAGGTTATAGGGTGGACACCTTTTAGGATCAGCTATTTAGTTGCTCAGGTTCAGGAAATTCTCAACCAGATTACTGAAATTAAAAGCGGCAATCTAACGGCTCGTATCAAAAATATCAGCGGCCAGGATGAAATATCAGAGATTAAAAAAGGTCTTAATACCATGACTGATATTATTGCTGAGAAAATTAATAATCAGAAGCTGGCAGAAATGAAAGCCCAGCAGTTATCCTTATTTGACCCTTTAACCAATCTGCCTAATCGTCGTCTGTTAATAGAACGCCTGGAAGAAGAAATTGCCCGTAATTACCGTCATAGAATTACCGGGGCTCTGTTGTTTATTGATCTGGATGATTTTAAAACCGTTAATGATACCTGCGGTCATCGGGTAGGAGATTTACTATTACAGGAAGCAGCAAAACGTCTGGGCGGGGATGAATTTGTTGTGGTGTTATCGGATTTGAGCCCGGATCAGATAACAGCCTCAGCACAGGCTAATACCACGACCAGTAAAATTCTGGAGATCCTCAGACAGCCCTATACTATAGAAGGGCAGCAGCATCAGATCAGCTGCAGTATCGGTATTGTATTATTTCCGGAAGAAAGCCGGGACAGTCATGACCTGGTTAAATATGCTGATATTGCCATGTGCCAGGCTAAAAACAGTGGTAAAAACACCATTAAGCAGTTTTCCAGTTATATGCAGAATATTCTGGAACACCGTCTGTATTTACAGAATGAATTACGTACTGCAATAAAACACAAGGCGCTGAGTATTTATCTGCAGCCTCAGTATAATACTGAGTGGCAGATCATATCTGCAGAAACCCTAGTGCACTGGAAGCATCCGGAAAAAGGCTTTATTTCTCCAGCTGAATTTATACCGGTTGCTGAAGAATCGGGTCAGATCCATACATTGGGTAAAATAGTCATGTCCCTGTTGCTGGAGCGTCTGTAGGAAATTTTAGCCGGAGAAGTGCCGGAAACATTCAAACGGGTTGCTATTAATGTCAGTCCCTTGGAATTCAGTCGTAAGGACTTTGTTGATGAAGTAAAAAAACTGCTGGATAAATATCAGATACCCGCTCACTTCCTGGAACTGGAAATAACGGAACAGACCCTGGTGGTAAACTTTTCTCTGTTTGCAGAAAAAATGAAACAGATGCAGAAAATGGGTATTCGTTTCTCTATTGACGATTTTGGTACTGGATACTCCTCTCTGTCTTATCTGAAATTACTGCCGGTTAATATGCTTAAAATTGATCGCACTTTTATTCGTGATATCGGGATTGATAAAAATGATGATGCTATTGTCAGAACCATTATTATGATGGCAAAAAACCTGGTATTTGAAGTGATTGCTGAAGGGGTGGAAAATAAGGAGCAGCTGGATTTTCTGCTGGCTAATGACTGTCAGCTGTTTCAGGGGTACTATTTTTCAAAGCCGGTTGCAGTGGCTGAGTTTGTAAAACAATTAATGGACAATAATAAAAATAATGATTAAACAGGGTGTTTACTGAAAAAATGACTCGTCTGTTAACACAATTACTGGCAGTGTTCTTCTGTGGCGCTTTTTCATTAACGGTACTGGCACAGCTCAGCCTGACCGATGAAGAACGCAGCTATCTGTACAGTAAAAAGAAAATCACCATGTGCATCGATCCGGCCTGGATGCCGCTGGAGAAAATTGAAAAGGGTAAACACATTGGTATGACTGCCGACTATATGGCTATTTTGCAAAAGAAAATCGGTGTGCCTATTGAACTGGTGCCTACTATATCCTGGACACAATCCATCGAATACGCTAAAGCCAGAAAATGTGATATTTTTTCTCTGGCTATGCCCACAGAAGAACGGCTGACCTATATGGATTTTACCCGGCCGTATCTGACTATTCCTCTGGTTCTGGCGACTAAAATGGATAAGTTTTTTGTGGTGGATATTTCTAAACTTGAGGGAAAAAAACTGGGGATTGTGAAAGGCTATGCCTTTGGGGAAATACTCAGAGATAAATATCCTAGCCTGATCATTGTTGACGTGGACTCACTTTATGACGGGCTGGAAAAAGTAAACCGTAGAGAACTCTACGGTTTTATCGGTACTCTGATCACTATTGGTTATGAGTCACAGAGAAATTTTGTGGGAGAAATTAAAATTGCCGGTAAATTTGATGAACAGTGGCAATTAGGAGTTGTCATCCGTAATGATAAACCGCTGTTAAAAACCATTTTTGATAAAGCTATAGCGGATATTTCTGAAAAACAGAAACAGGATATTTTAAACCAGTGGCTGGCAATCCGTTATGAACAGGTTGTTAATTACAGGGATTTATGGCCGTGGCTTATTCTGAGTGCGGTGTTTATTCTATACCGTTTTTATGTTCTGAGAAAATACAATGAACAGTTAAAATGCCTGAGTATTACCGATAACCTGACTCAAATTTATAACCGCCTGAAGCTGGATGCAGAACTGGAACAACAGGCTAATCTGTATGACAGGTATAAGCAGCCCTTCAGTGTTATGATAATTGATATTGACCTGTTTAAACAGGTTAATGACCGTTATGGACATCAGTCCGGCGATGTGGTGCTGGTTGAATTTACCCAGGCTATTAAAAAACATATCCGTAAAACTGACATTTTCGGACGCTGGGGCGGCGAAGAATTTATGCTGATAATTCCTAATACCGATATTCATAAAGCCATGATTCAGGCAGAAAAATTAAGACTATTAATAGCTAAACATAACTTTAAAATTGTTGGACATTTAACCGCCAGTTTTGGTGTGGCTCAGTTTGATGAGGAAAATAATACTATTAAACAGCTTATTTCAAAGGCGGATAAAGCATTATACCAAGCTAAAGATCAGGGTAGAAACCGGGTGGTCAGGCTTTGATTATTACATTTAAACCTGAAGGCTCCCCACAAATTTAAACCATTGTGCAGAGGCACATCACGTCCTGGTTCAATTGTGTAAATGCTTTTTTCAAATCCTTCATGTAAATTTTATACCGTTTGTCATTTATAATTTGTTTTGCAATATAGATGAATGGTAACCGTCAAATAAAACCCACCTTCAAAAATTATCTCAAACCGGTCAGACTATGATCTTCAATTCACAATCCGGAGAGATAAATGACCCCAGCCAATTCAAAAGATGCTTCGATGAAGCT
>JANELJ010000262.1 GCA_024511395.1 Gammaproteobacteria bacterium
AGCTTCACTGAAGAGGATATTAAAACCTGGAAGTACGACCTGAAGTTTTTTACAAATCTGAGGCGCATTACCTTACAGGATGCGGGTGAGACTGTGGATTATTCTGCTTATGCGACACGTATTAAAAAAATTATTGACAAGCATGTGGTTGGTGAAGATATCAAGGAACCTGAGGGGGGTTACCTCGTCAATGAGCTGGGTAAAAAGGACGCTCCGGCCGACTGGTCTGAAGAAAAGACCCGTAACGAAACCGATATCATCCGCACCCGGATCAAGAAAACCATTGAGCAGGATCTTCAGGATAATCCTTATGCTCAAAAAATCTTTTCTGAATTACTTGAAGAGGCTATCAAGGAAGCAGAGGCTCAATTTGAACATCCCTACAAGCAGTATGCCCTGTTTAAGGATCTGGAAGAGCAGGTAGAAAAAAAGCTGTGCCGGATATACCGAAACCACTGGCTGAGCATTCACTCAACCCACAGAATATCGAAGCCGAGATCCGCAAGAAACTGTTGCCAGCCTTATTCAAACTGATTGGTATGGACAAGGCAAAGGAAATTATTGAGCAGATTATTCAGATCACACGTCTTGGTCTGGTAAAAAAGGATGCCTGAGATGATGAGCCAACTGAAATGTCGATATGGAGACGATGAATTCCAGTATAAGGTAATTTACTTGCCACAGCGAGAAAAACTACGGCGAAGAAAGATTGCTATACATATCCACCCACATGGTTCTGTTCAGGTTGATGTACCGGAAGATACGGTAACCACAGAGATCAGACAGGCCGTCAGCAAACGTGCGCGCTGGGTGGTGAAGCACCTTGCAGAAATCCGGGAACGCCAACAGGATGTGTTCCCGCGCCAGTATATCAGTGGAGAAAGCCACTTTTATCTGGGACGCCGGTATATGCTGAAGGTTAATCATACGCCAAGGGCAGCGTCAGAAGTAAAGTTACTGAGAGGTCGCCTAAACATAGCGACAGTGGATAAATCGCCTGATGCCGTTAAAGTCTTATTGTGGCAATGGTACAAGGCACATGCAAAAAACACATTTCAGCGCCGGCTGGCGGTGCTGGTTGAACAGGCGTCATGGGCACGAATATCACGACCAGGGATTCGGTTACTCACCATGAAAAGACAATGGGGTAGCTGCTCACCCAAAGGCCATATCATCCTTAACCCTCACCTTGTGAAAGCCCCTCGAGACTGCATCGATTATGTCATACTGCATGAGCTTTGCCATTTACGGGAGCACAACCATAGTCCAAAATTTTACAGGTTGCTTGGCATGCTTATGCCTGATTGGCAATCAGTAAAAGCCAGACTCGATAATATGTCTGAGACTCTATTGAACCAGTGATGCCAAATAATGTGTAATAGTTCAGTCTGTTAGCTGAGAAACTCTATCTCATATAAAACTATTATTTTGGTGTATCGTATTTGATATGCTCAATCTCCCATATTTTGCTGGATTGTGGCGTTCGAATAACCACCTCATCTCCTACACTTTTCCCGAGGCAGGCTCTGGAAACTGGTGCCTCAAGTGATGCGTAGTTTTTTTTGCCATAGATCTCATCCGGGCCAACTATTCTGAAAAACAAGGTGTTGTTGTCTTCATCAATTAACTTGACCCAGGCACCAAAGTAAACCTTGCCCTCCTGAACTGGGTTATATTTAACTACACGCAGATTTTCCAGGCGTTTTCTGAGAAACCTGACTCTACGGTCAATCTCACGAAGCCTTTTCTTGTTGTACTGGTAGTCTGCGTTCTCGGAACGGTCACCGAGGCTTGCTGCCCATTGAACAATTTTTGTAATTTTGGGCCGTTCTTTGCGCCAGAGTTCATCAAGCTCTTTTTGCAATTCAGTGTAACCTTTGGGTGTTATAAGGTTTGTATCCATCGAATTCTACAGGTAAGTCAGTGATTTTTTGATGGCATCGACAGTGGCAGCACGAAGCACCACGGTTCCGGTGCTATCCAGAATTTCGCCATATTCTGAGGTTGAGAACCCCCACTTGTCAAGAAACTGTTTCGAAATAATGTATTCCAGTGCACGGTGCTCTATCTTATTCAGTTTGTGATCTTTTTCCTGGAATTCATTCTGGTAGTCCCTGACTTCAATACGGGTTCCAGGGGGAATAAACTCCCGGAGTTTCTTGTTGGCCGCAACAAGTTCCGCAGCCTGCATACGAGCCAGTAGCTTGTGCTTCGGATTCTCGATTTCCTCAATCCAGTCATCTTCTGCCCGGTGTTTCATGGCTGGTTTTTTGTTCTGGTGTTGTTCTTCAAAAGAACGAAGCAAAGCGCGGTAGATTTCACCCAGATATTCAGAAACTCCTTCGCTTTGTGTGTCGGGTTGAATATCACCTCGAAATAGCCCTCTTTGCTGGTCATGAGTGGGTTCTTCCAGCCGGAATACAAACGCTCGGTTATTCGATATGTGTTTCTTGACTTGTAGGTCGTTTCAGTTTTTAAATATTCAGCCCTGTTTTTGTACCTGGGATCAGGTGACCGGCCATAAACCGGGTGATACACCCGTATCAGTGCCTCATCCGGATGATTTGGATGAATTGTTATATCCGAGGTAAAAATATGGAAAATTTCGCTTTTCCGAAGTCCTCCATAGTTTAGGAGCATGGTCATTGCCTGTGAACGATAGTCCTGGTTTCCTCGGGTGATAAAACCCTCATGAATCAGGCTTTCAATTTTATCTTCCGGAAACCGCTCAGCTTTATCGTTGCTAATCATGAGTGAATTTGGAGTATAAACCAGCCGTTGACGTGCTGCTTCCTTTTGCGCCTTGGAGTATGAAGACAGATGATTCAGAAATATATTGGCCTGTTTATGATAGTAAGCACACCAGTTCATTCGTTCTTCCCAACTGGTAGCTTCTCTGAAAGGGTTTATGCGGCTCTGGTCATAGCCTTCCTGTAACGCCAGGAAATCTGTGTAATGAGTAATATAAAAAAGTATAGTGTTTGCAACAGTCAGATCACGGGGCTTCTAGAATAAGCCTAAGGGATCATTGCTGGTCTTATAGTCAATCGTTCCGGTTACCAGAGCCTCAGTAAAATTTTTTAAAAGTGCTGTTGCTTTACCGGTGAATGGTGCTGACTCTATATAGTTCGACCTGAATAAATCATAGCACATTGATTTATAAAGAAATATTGCTTGATTATGGGTGTTAAATTTGCAGGTTTTTGGTAAAATAAGCCTTATTACCTTGCAAATTTCCAGACCA
>JANELJ010000263.1 GCA_024511395.1 Gammaproteobacteria bacterium
ATACGATCGGGTAAGAAGCCGATTCCCGGAACCACACTGGCCGGGTTAAAAGCTGCCTGTTCAACTTCAGCATGGTAGTTGTCAGGATTGCGGTTTAACTCCAGTACACCGACATCAGTCAGTGGATAATCCTTATGTGACCAGACCTTGGTTAAATCAAAGGGATGAAAATGATAATCCCTAGCTTCATGCTCCGGCATGATCTGCACCTTAAAATCCCAGCGGGGAAAATTACCCTGTTCAATACTTTCGTATAAATCACGTTGATGACTTTCACGATCCTTACCGATAATTTCTTCGGCTTCAGAATCACTCAGGTTTTCAATACCCTGCGGGCTCTTAAAATGGAACTTGACCCAGAAACGCTCATTACGGGCATTAATAAAGCTGAAAGTATGACTGCCAAAACCGTGCATGAGTCGATAGCTTCTGGGATTACCCCGATCACTCATTAAAATAGTGATCTGATGCAGAGCTTCCGGCAGTAAGGTCCAGAAATCCCAGTTACCTTCTTCAGTGTAAAACTTAACTGAAAAGCCCCGGATATCCTGTTCAGCATCTGCAGCTTCCCGTTCACCGGCAACCGTTGAAAAACGGGCAAAGATATCGGTTTTTTTACCAACTTTTGAAAATAGAGCGGCTTTGGTGTATTATGAAATGTCATGGGTCACTGTAAACGTACCATAAGCACCAGAACCTTTGGCATGCATACGTCGCTCCGGAATGACTTCTCTGTCAACATGCGCCAGTTTTTCTAGGAACTAGACATCCTCCAGTAACATGGGGCTACGTGGCCCTGCTGTTAATACGTTCTGGTTATCTATAACCGGACAACCATTGCTCATAGTCAATTGTGTTTTTTTGTTCATATCTAACTCCTTAACCTTTAATCTGAGGCTATCAAATGTCATTAAGTCTGCTTTGAGAGACTGGTTACTACTATAGAGAAAGATGGGTAATAGATAAAACAGAATGATTGAATTGATATAATCTAAAAAATAGCTTTAAAAGCTGATTTTAATAGTAAAAATATGATTACAGATGGGAATTAAACAAGTTTGTTGCGCTCTTTCTTCTGCAGAGATTTTTCAATAGTACGGGCTGCTGCGGTAAATCCAAAAACAGAGGTCACACAGGCAGAAGAGCCATAGCCGAAATTACAGTCCAGGCTAACGCCTTTTACACCGGGTTTTTCCTGTCCGATACTGCCGTCAGCCTGAGGATAAACTTGCTGTTCTGTAGAAAAGACACATTCGACGCCAAAACGGCGTTTGGGATTGCGGCTAAAATTATAATGATAGCGCAGCTGAGAACGGACTTTGGCCGCTAATGGGTCATTATAGGTTTTACTCAAATCACAGATTTCTACTGCCGTTGGATCAATTAAGCCGCCGGCTCCGCCGGTAGTGATAATGGGAATTTTATTGCGCTTACAGTAATAAATCAGCGCGCTTTTGTGTTTGACACTGTCAATAGCATCAATAACGAAATCATAATCAGCAACAATATACTTGCTTAAATTATTCTCTGTCAGCAGATCATCAATGGCATAACAGTGACAGTCCGGATTGATCTGTAAGATTCGTTCTTTCATAGCCAGCACCTTGGACTGTTCAAGGGTACTGTCCAGAGTATGGATCTGCCGGTTAATATTGGACAGGCCAATATCATCATGATCAATCAGGGTGATATTGCCTACCCCGGAACGTGCCAGTGCTTCAGCTGCCCAAGAGCCAACCCCACCAATACCAATCACACAGATATGCAATTGAGGTATCCATTTTGTCCTGGTTTTGCCATATAGTCTCTGAATACCGCCAAAGCGTTCTGAATAACTGGATGATTGGGTCACAAAAAAATACCTGTATGATCACATAAAGTTCAAGACCTCCCTATTATACGATTTTCTCTGGTCGAAAAATAATCAAAATAGACTATTCTTTTCTAAATACGGTATTTTTACTGGTAAGGGTTATGCATAACTGTCTGCAGGCCATTATTTTACGGTATTCTAAATGATGCCGATTTATTCTATCTCTAATGTAATAGGTAAGTGATTAAATTTCTGAAAATTTTAACTTTTTAGTAATACATCGCTTTGTTGATTTATATCAATACTAGAACAAATTAGAATATTAGAATAAAATACTTAGTTCGATTTTATAGTCGGCGTTTCATATACCTGCTGTTTATTTCAAGACGTTTATTGAGGTTTATCTGAATGCACTCAGAGAATAATTTATCAGCCGAATCACCGGATCATATAGAGGTTAAAAATACCACCTGCTATATGTGTGCTTGCCGCTGCGGTATCCGTGTCACCCTGAAAAATGGTGAAGTGAGATATATCCAGGGTAATCCAGATCACCCTTTAAATAAAGGTGTGATCTGTGCCAAGGGCTCTTCCGGAATTATGAAACAGTATTCACCGGCACGTTTAACCAAACCTCTGAAACGCCGCAAAGGGACAGAGCGCGGTGATAATGATTTTGAAGAAATTAGCTGGGACGAAGCCTATGCCATTATGGAAGAACGGCTGTCTGAAATCCGTGCCACTGATCCTAAAAAGTTTGCCCTGTTTACCGGCCGTGACCAGATGCAGGCACTGACCGGCCTGTTTGCCAAGCAGTTCGGAACACCGAACTATGCGGCACATGGCGGTTTCTGTTCCGTTAATATGGCGGTCGGTATGATTTATACTATTGGCGGTTCCTTTTGGGAATTCGGCGGGCCGGATCTGGAACGCTCCAAGCTGTTTATTATGTTTGGTACGGCAGAAGATCATCATTCCAATCCATTGAAGATCCAGTTATCCGAATTTAAGCGCCATGGTGGTCGTTTTATTTCCATTAATCCGATCCGTACCGGTTACTCCGCCATCGCTGATGAATGGGTTCCTATTAAACCGGGTACCGACGGGGCTCTGATACTGGCCCTGATCAATGAAATTATTCAGCTGGGTCTGTATGACAGGGACTTTTTAATTCAGTATACCAACTCAGCAGAGCTGGTAAATGTGGATGAAGCCAGTAATGAAGAAGGTCTGTTTGTCCGCCAGGGTGAAAAAGCCATTGATGATGCCTGTGTGGATAATCAGAATAAACTATGGTGGGACCGGCATGCCTGTTCTGGTCTAATGGAACCGGACACTTTAATAAGAGATAATAATAATCAATTATTGAGGTGTCAGAATGGTACAGAAACGAACATACAAACAATATTCTAAAGAATATAAAGAAGAAGC
>JANELJ010000050.1 GCA_024511395.1 Gammaproteobacteria bacterium
AGCGTTCAGCGTTCAGCGTTCAGCGTTCAGCGTTCAGCGTTCAGCGTTCAGAAAGAGCTTAGAGAATTTTTAGTTTACATTCAATTTTTTGTGCGGTTTTTTATAAGGCAGCTATTATGACATTGGATCTTTTGGATCAAAAGCTTATTGCTCTTATTCAGGATGGTTTGGCATTGACCAGTAAGCCGTTTGCGCACATTGCCCGGCAGATGGGTGTGTCTGAGCAGCGGGTTATTGAGCGGCTGCAGCAGTTAAAGGATGAGGGGACCATTAAGCGGCTGGGTGTTGTGGTGCGTCATAAGGAACTGGGGTTTAAGGCCAATGCCATGGTGGTCTGGGATATTCCCGATGAGCTGGTAGAGGAAGTGGCCCGCAAGATTGCCTCGTTTAATTGTGTCACTCTGTGTTATCAGCGTCCCCGTCGTCCTGAGCAGCAATGGAACTATAATCTGTTTTCTATGATTCATGGTAAGGATCGTAAGTCAGTTCTGCAGCGGCTTGATGATATTGTGAATATGCTGGAACTGGATAATATTCATTACCAGCCATTATTCAGCACCCGTCGTTTTAAACAGCGTGGTGCCCGTTATATTGATCCGCAGCAGTTCAGCCAGCCTGAGCCTGCTGCACACCAGTCGGCTGGTTGTTCCGCAGATAATAATTTTGGCCTGCCCCGGGTTGCCCAGCACGTCTATGGATGAAACTGACCGTCTGATCATTAACTCCCTGCAGGGCAATTTTCCCATTAGCGATCAACCCTATCTTGAAGTTGCTCAACAACTAGGTATTTCTGAGGACGAGTTATTATCGCGTCTGCAAACCATGCTGGACAGCCGTACCCTGACCCGTTTCGGCCCCATGTATGATATTCAGAAACTGGGCGGTAGTTTCAGCCTGTGCGCCATTCGGGTGCCTGCAGAACGCTTTGAGGAAGTCACTGAAATTGTCAATGCCTTCCCGGAAGTGGCTCATAATTATGAACGGGATCATGAATTTAATATGTGGTATGTGTTAGCCACCGAATCCCCTGAACAGATCATCCAGACCAACCAGGCAATAGAAGCCAGAACCGGTTTAAAAGTGTACAATATGCCCAAAATTCAGGAATTTTTTGTAGGCCTGCACTTTCAGGCATAAACCGGAGACACGGCTCTTACACGCCTTATGGATGAACTCGACAGAAAAATCATTACCGCTACCCAGGCCGGCCTGCCGCTGGTAAAAAAGCCTTATACCGCCATTGCCGAACAACTGGGCATTGACTCCGAAACCGTTAAACAGCGTCTGCAGAACATGTTGGATAAAGGACAGATCCGCCGTATAGGCGCAGTACCCAATCATTACAAGCTGGGCTATAAGGCCAATGCCATGTCGGTGTGGAATGTACCGGATGACGAAATAAAGGAACTGGGTGATCAGCTCAGTGCCCTGCCCTTTGTCAGTCACTGTTATGAACGGCCGCGTTTTTTACCCGAATGGCCGTATAATCTGTTTACCATGCTGCATGGTAAAAGTCGCGAAGAAGTGGCTGACAAGGTTCAGCAGGTAGTGAAATTGCTAGGCGAATATTGTGTCGGCTATGAATTACTGTATAGTAAGCAGATTCTAAAAAAGACCGGTTTACGCTTAAAAGCAAAAGACTAAAAGAGCAAAACTAAATACTTATGTTCAGAATCTCCCAATACCTCAAAGAAGTCCTTAATCCAACACCCATAGGGCCTAAGCGTAATCCTCCCGGTCCGGTCGTGATCTGGAATTTAATCCGCCGCTGCAATCTGACCTGTAAGCATTGTTATTCTATTTCAGCCGATACCCATTTTAAGGGGGAATTATCCACCCAGGAAGTGTTTACTGTTATGGATGATTTAAAGGCGTATGGCGAACCGGTACTCATTCTGTCCGGCGGTGAACCCTTACTGCGGGATGATATCTTTGAAATATCTCATCGAGCCAAAGACATGGGCTTTTATGTCGGCCTCTCCACTAACGGCACCTTGATCACTCAGGACAATATCCGGCAGATTGCCGATGTTAATTATAATTATATCGGGATCAGTATTGATGGTGTAGAAGCCACCCATGATGTATTCCGTCGCAAGGAAGGCGTCTACCAGAAATCCATGCAGGGTATTCGTCTGTGCAAGAAACATGATATTAAAGTCGGGCTGCGTTTTACTCTGACCCAGGACAATGCTGAAGAACTGCCTGATTTACTGCAGTTAATGGAAGATGAAGGGGTGGACAAATTTTACCTGTCTCATCTCAATTATGCCGGTCGGGGTAATAAAAACCGCGAAGATGATGTTTATCATATTGCCACCCGAAAATCACTGAACACCCTGTTTGAACATTGTATTAACGAGCTAAAACAGGGGATTGAGCATGAATATGTGACCGGCAATAATGATGCCGATGGCCTGTATCTGTATCACTGGGTTAAACAGCATTATCCGGAACGGGCAGAGCATATCAAAGCCCGGCTGGATCAATGGGGCGGCAACTCCTCAGGTGTCAATATTGCCAATATTGACAACTTGGGCAAGGTACATCCCGACACCATGTGGTGGAATTACGACTTGGGCAGTGTCCGTGAGCGGCAGTTCTCTGAAATCTGGCAGGATACCTCTGATCCATTAATGGCGGGTCTGAAACAACACCCCCGGCCAGTTGAGGGCCGTTGTGCGAAGTGCCAGTATCTGAATATCTGTAACGGCAATACCCGGGTAAGAGCCTGGCAGACCACAGGTAATTTCTGGGCTGAAGATCCAGCCTGTTATCTGAGTGATCAGGAAATTGGACTGAACCCTTAAGCCCATTTTATAAATTGTTGTAACTGCTCAGCGTATTTAGATTTTGTGTCAGTTCAAGGCATTTTCGCACGGAAAATGTGAGCGTATATTAATACGTGACCATTTGAGTACGAAAATAACGCCGAAATGGTGCAAAAGATGAATACGCTGAGTAGTTACAAATTGATATGAATCAAGGGTATCAATAACTTAGCATGCGTATAATACAATTATCATCGTCCGGCACAACCTAAAAAAATGACCAGAACGCTCTTCTTATTACTTATAGCAGGTTTTATCCATAGCACGGCTTATGCCGCTACGGCTGTGACCGGCAGCAATACCAATACGGCACCGGTACTAAGCCTGTTTAAAAAACACTGTGCTTCCTGTCATGGTGAAAACCGGCTGGGTCTGGTGGGTCCTCCCTTAATTCCCCAAAGCTTTAAACGTCTGAAACCGGAGGCTGCTGCCCTAGTCATTAAAAACGGCCGTGCAGCTACCCAGATGCCTGCCTTTGGAGAGACATTGTCCAAACAGCAGATCAGTCCGCTGGTTGACTATATCTACACCAAACCCGAGCAGATGCCGGTATGGGATATGGCTGACATTAAAAAAAGCCATGTTATCAGCAACCCGCCGGGCACCTTGGGCGATACTCCGGTTTTCAAAGCCGATATGCAAAACCTCTTTCTGTTGGTTGAAATCGGGGATCATCATGTCACCCTGCTTGACGGTGATACCTTTAAACCCATTTACCGGCTTAAAACCCATAATACCCTGCACGGCGGGCCAAAGTATTCCAGAGACGGACGCTATGTCTATTTTGCTTCCCGTGATGGCTGGATCACTAAATTTGATATTTACAATTTAAAAGTCATTGCCGATATTCGGGTGGGTATTAATACCCGTAACCTAGCCGTCTCTGATGACGGTAAATACATTATTGCAGGCAACACCCTTCCCCATACAGCAGTTATCCTCAAAGCCGATGATCTATCCCCTGTAAAAGTGATTCCAGTGGTCAATGACGAAGGTAAAAGCTCCAGGGTCAGTGCCGTTTATACTGCAGCACCGCGCAAAAGCTTTATTCTGGCTTTAAAGGATTTTCCTGAAGTCTGGGAAATACCTTATGTGGATAAAAATATTTTTGTCCATGACTATCGCTATGAAATGCCTGAATACAGCGGTAAACCTTTCAGTATTCGACGCATTAAATTAAAGCATTATCTGGATAACTTCTTTTTTGATCAGTCCTATGAACACATTATTGGCGCCGCCCGCCCGGAAGGCGAGCGTTTACCTCAGGGCATTCAGGTCATTAAACTGGCATCGGGCCGAAAAGTGGCCGATATTGATCTACTTGGTATGCCTCATCTTAGCTCGGGCATCAGCTGGAAGTACCAAGATACCCGGGTTATTGCCACACCCAATATCAGAGAAGGTGTCGTATCCATTATTGATACCCGTAACTGGAAGATTATCAAAAAAATAAAAACCCAGGGCCCCGGCTTTTTTATGCGCAGCCATGAAAAAAGTCCTTATGCCTGGGTTGATGTATTTTTTGGTCCCAATAAGGATCTGGTTCACATCATTGATAAAAAGACCCTGGAAATTGTTAAAACACTCAAACCTGAACCGGGAAAAACCTCGGCACATGTTGAGTTTACCAAAGATGGGCGCTATGCTCTGTTAAGCATCTGGGAAAACGAGGGGGCTGTTATTGTCTATGATGCTCAGACACTGGAAGAAGTAAAACGTCTGCCGATGAAAAAACCTTCCGGGAAATATAATGTCTATAACAAGACACATCTGGAAGAAGGTACCAGTCACTGATTAGTGACTGCATATCAAATAATTTATTTATATAATTAAACAACTTTTAAGTATTTTGTCTTTAGGAGAATAAAATGTTCAAGTCAATGGGAACGTTTGGTCTGGTTCTGTTAACTGTAACCGCAATAGTTATGGTCGGACTCGGCTTTTTAATGGGCCCCACTCACCCACTGCCCTGGATTATGCTGGTTATTCTTATTGCCATTCCATTTATCCATAATAAGATGATTTCCAGTCAGTATATGGTCTGGAAAGATGAGTACAGCGTCGGCATTGAAGCCATGGATAATGACCATAAAAAATTACTGAACCTGATTAATCAACTGCAGACAGCCGTTAACTATTACACAGGTAAGGAGTTTGAACAAAAGGCACTGGATGAGTTAATTGACTATACCAAAACCCATTTTGCCCGGGAAGAAAAGTTAATGGAAGAAAATGGCTATCCTGATCTGGAAACCCATAAAAAACAGCATAAACAATTTATTGAAAAGGTTAATCACCTGGTTGATGAATACCAGAAAGATTCTGATGTAACCATGGTGGATGCACTTAACTTTCTGAAAAACTGGCTGGTTAAACATATTAATGGAACTGACAAAGAATACGGCAAGGTTCTCAATGAAAAAGGGATCCACTAAATATGAGTAAGGGTATGGCAAGACTGGGCTGGATTTTATTTTTTATAATGGCGATTATCACTGCGGTAATGGCCTGGCAGTTTATCTACACCGGTAAAACTGAGCTTTCTGCAGACAACCGCAAGGCTCTGATTCTGGATGATTTTGAAAAAGATTTTCTATTAGCAGAAATGCGCGGCTTCCTGAATTCTGTGCATCAGATTGTCGATGGCATAGAAAAAGATAATATGGAACAGATTACTAAAGCGGCCAAAGATTCCGGTTTCTCCGATGTAGCTAATGTACCCGCCAGTTTACGGGGTAAATTACCCCTGGAAATGAAAAAAATGGGCTTTTCTGTGCACCAGGCCTTTGATCAAATGGCACTGGATGCCGAGCAGTTAGGGGATAAGGAGCATACCTTGCCCCAGCTTAATGAAATATTGGCAACCTGTACGGCCTGTCATGCTTTGTATCGGGTCAGGTAAGAGAAAGTGTTAAGTGTTAAGTGTTAAGTGTTAAGTGTTAAGTGTTAAGTGTTAAGTGTTAAGTGTTAAGTGTTAAGTGTTAAGTGTTAATAAGAGTTTGGTGGTTTTTGGGGCTTTTGTAAACCTTATTTATACCGGATTAGTAGTCAGATTGGCATATAGGATTGGGAGTTTCTGGGGGAGCTGTTCCGGTTTGCGGATAATGGTGTAGCCGTTATTGCCGAAAATATGGGGCAGGTATTCTCCGCCCTGATCATCAATAGTAATACAGAATGTCTGCAGCCCTTGTGCTTTGGCTTCATGGATAGCCCGGCGGGTATCTTCAATGCCGTAACGGCCTTCATATCGGTCCAGATCATTGGGCTTACCGTCTGTTAGAATCAATAGTAAACGCTGCTGGGAATCCTGCTGTTTCAGTTTGGAGGCTGCATAACGAATGGCAGCACCCATGCGGGTATAAAAACCTGGTTTAATGGCCTGAATTCTGGAACGCACCTGGCCATTATAAGATTCTGAAAAAGTTTTTAAGGTATTAAAACGGATATGTCCCCGGTTACGGGAAGAAAAGCCGTAAATGGCAAATTGATCGCCGGTATTTCTTAAGCTTTCACTAAACAGGAACAGGGAATCGCGGATCACATCAATAATACGGGCATCATTAGACAGCCAGGTATCTGTGGACAGGGAAAAATCCGCCAACAGCAGGGTTGACAGGTCCCGCTCACTGGAGCGCAGTTGCTGATACAGATCAGGCTGTTCCACTTTATGACCGCTGCAACGCTCACCAATATAGTTTATATAGGCATCCAGATCCAGTTCACTGCCCTCGCTCTGATGCCGATGCCAGACACGTTTAGTGGTAAGGGCTTCGAGCTGCTGACGCAGTTTTCTGGCAGTACGGCGTAGGTTCTCCGGTAGAACCCCCTCTTCTCCCGCCAGGTGAACAAAGTTAATGACTGAACAATAATCCGGCTGCAGTAACTGTTTTTTATAATCCCATTCCGGTAGCTTAACATCACTTTCCAGCACCACTTCATCCACGGAATCCGCCGGCAGATCCAGATCAAATTTGACCTTACCACCCTTGCTTTTGCTGTCTCTTGCAACAGACAAAAAATCCATATCATCGGCATTTTTATCTGCTGAATCCTGGTCGGCTTCTTCATCATCGTCAGTGCTGCGATTGATATTCAGAAATTCTCCATAACCAAAAATACTTTCAAAACGATGCAGGATCAGGCCGTCTTTACCATCGGGCATATCCACCCGCTCGGCGTTACGACGTTTATTTTCCTTCTCATTTTTTTTAGGTTTTGAAGACTCTGAGGCTTGCTCTTCATCCTCATCTTCATCATTTTCCTGGGCGTTTTTGCAGCTGAAATTAGCCACTTCAGGCGGATTGGGATGGGGCCAGAGCATAACCGGTTTAGGTGCAAAACCAGTTACCGGTATGGAATCAATACTGCCCGGCTGTTTTAATGCCTGGGCAATAGCATCTTCCTGTGCCTGTTCCTGGTCAGTAAATTTGTCGTCAATATTGCGAATGGCCAGATAAGCATCTACCAGACGCTGATAACGGGGCGCAAGGCCTGGAAAACGTTTAATAACATCCAGAGTCAGTGTCTGACAATAGCCAAACCAGCCCTGCAGACCACGGCTACGTGCCGATGGATTTTCCAGTACCTGGGCACTGATGGCTGCCAGCCAGTAGTACAGATCTTTATTTAATTCTATGGTAGGAAAAACATCAATCTGTTTGGGTAGATGCAGAGTATCTTCATCCTGCCAGCTTAATTCCACATATTTTCCGGTGCCGGCCAGCTTTTGTTTCCAGTTACGCTTGGCATAATGCTGGGTGGCTGTTGATTCCACAATTCTCAGACCATTATCACCGCCCAAAGCACGAAAAAATATGCCCAGTGGTTTACTGATCTGCGATAACTGTACCGCTGATTCCTTAAAACTTCTGTCTGAGATACGGGTAACCAGTTTGTCCCATATCTGTCCTACCTGTTCTTCCATTAGCGATAATTACCCTGTTTGTCTGCTCTTATTTACCATAGTTATTTACCAAAAGAAGCATAGACCACTTCCATCAGGGCACTGATGACTTCTTCTTCATCACTTAAGGGTTCCACCAGACCGGCAAGACAGGCTTCCACGGGGTCAAAACCGGACTGAATCAAACGGGCGGTGTAAACCAGCAGACGGGTACTGACACCTTCTTCAAGATCATGATCTTTTAACTGACGCAGAGCATTGGCCATAGCCACCAGACGTTGGGCCATATGGCTGTCAATACCGGTTTCCTTTTCAATTACCGTCTGTTCCTGCTCCGGCTTGAGGTAATTAAAACTCATGGAAATAAAACGCTGACGGGTACTGGGCTTAAGCCCTTTCATCATACTCTGATAACCCGGGTTATAGGAAACCACCAGCATAAAATTTTCCGGAGCATACAAGGTTTCACCGGTTCGATCAATGGGCAGAATACGTCGGTCATCGGTTAAGGGATGGATAACTACCGTGGTATCTTTACGGGCTTCAACCACTTCATCAAGATAACAGATGCCACCTTCCCGTACAGCCCGGGTCAGGGGGCCGTCATTCCATATTGTCTCACCATCACCAATAAGGTAACGCCCGACCAAATCAGAGGCCGTTAAATCATCATGGCAGGAAACGGTGTATAAAGGTACGCCCAGTTTGGCGGCCATATGAACAATAAAACGTGTTTTACCGCTACCGGTAGGTCCTTTTAACAGGACCGGCAACTGGTTTTTAAAAGAATGTTCAAACAGGGATTCTTCATTGCCCTGGGGAAAATAAAAAGGCAGATCGGATTGTGTGTCGGTGGTCATTATTTATCCATATGATTAAAACGAATTTTTTATTAAAACGTAAGTGATGAGCTTAAAACATAACCGGTATAAATAATAGCCGGTATGACAAAAATAAAACCGAGCATGGCAAGACGCCAGAAACCTCTGACATTTTTCAGCCCCATATAATAATCAATAATCATCTGACCCTTGATAATTACCGTCAGCAAAACAAAGCTGACAATATATAAACCGGATAATTTAAAGTAGCCCACCAGGGCTGAACTTAACGTCAGAATTATGAGTATTATCCATATAATGGTCAGTTTTTTACTTGATGTAAATCTAGCTTCAGTCATTATTTTTAACCTGTTCAGGAACTTGAATACAATATTTAACGGATAATATAAACCAGCGGAAATAATACAATCCACACCAGATCCACCATATGCCAGTACGAAGCACCGGTTTCTATACCCTGATGATTTTCAGCACTATAGCCCCCCTGCCTGAGGTAATAGTACAGAGCCCCCAGAATCACCATGCCCATCATGACATGCATAAAATGAAAAAAGGTCAAAGATATATAAAAGGTATAAAAGGTATTGGTACTCAGATGAATACTGGCACCAAAAATATGCGAATATTCCCAGATTTTAACAATCAGAAACACAAACCCCATAGCCAGAGCCAGCAGCAGCATCCTGCCCGTTTGTTTAATATTATTATTTTTAATAGCATGCACCCCCATAGCCACAAAATAACTACTGGTAATTAAAGCAATGGTATTAATGACCCCAGCTTCCCGGTGCAGCTCAAGCTGATAGGTATTAAACAGTTCCAGATTATTACTGCGCACAAACACATAAACAATAAAAAACACCCCAAACACCAACAATTCAGCCATAATAAAAAACCAGATAGCCAGATCCCCCGGCAAAGGTTCCTTCTCTTCTAAAACATCACCAACCACTTCAGACATAACAACCCCTGAAACCTGAAACCTGAAACCTGAAACCTAATGTACAATTCAACAGCTATTTTATATGCAACCCACATCACATAAAAGCCACAATATATTGATTTACCAATAAAAAAAGCGAAACCCCAAAAGAGATTTCGCTTTTTAATTTTTACAGCCCGGAGCATTCAGAAGAACAGAAAGCGCTCTTAGCTCTTGCTCTTTCTGAACGCTGCTCTTAGGCTGTCGCTTCCTCACCCTTAACAAAGAAGCTATAGATATAAATCCCCAGCCCAATCAGGAAGACAATACCCGCCACTTCACGCATCATATAGAATACCTGCAG
>JANELJ010000264.1 GCA_024511395.1 Gammaproteobacteria bacterium
GCGTCCATGCTGCCGAAACTTTGAAAAGCCTTACTGGACAAAGGGTATTCTGTATGGAGTTTAATTCTATATTTAGGTGTTATGAAGCAGGCGTATAAATTCTAAAAATATAAAATTGAGTATAAATCGAGAACAAAATGAGTATAAAAACATTTGAAGGTGAAATGGTTGTTGACGGTGCTAAGTTTGGTATCGTGGTGAGTCGTTTTAATAGTTTTGTGGTTGAGTCGCTATTGAGCGGGTCGATTGATGCTATTTTGCGTCATGGTGGTAAGGAAGAAGATATTGAGATTGTACGGGTGCCCGGTGCGGTGGAAATTCCGCTGGCGGCTAAGCGTATGGCGGCGTCAAAGAAATACGATGCTGTTATAGCTCTGGGTGCTGTTATTCGCGGTGGTACACCGCATTTTGACTTTGTGGCGAATGAAAACTCCAAGGGTCTGGCGCAGGTTTCTATGGAATATGATATTCCAGTTGCCTTTGGGGTGCTGACTGTGGATACTATTGAACAGGCTATTGAACGTTCCGGTACCAAGGCCGGTAATAAGGGAGTGGAAGCCACTCTGTCCGCTATTGAAATGGTTGATCTGTTTAAAAACTTTGCCTGAAGTGTTTGATTAACGTTTCGCCAACAGGAAATACTTTTGAAAAATCGCTCTAAATCCAGGCAGTTTGCCGTACAGGCCTTGTATTCCTGGTTATTGACCAAGCAGAATGTGTCCGATATTAAAGTTCATTTTATCAGTGAACATGATATGGAGGATGCGGATATGGATTATTTTCATGAAATTCTGCATTTTGTGACGGCACATAAAATGGCGCTGGTGGATCATATGGAATCTCACCTAGCCCGTCCTTTTGCTGAAGTCGATCCGGTGGAACAAGCTATTTTGCTTATTGGTACTTATGAACTGGAAGAGCGTCTGGATGTGCCGTACCGGGTAGTTATTAATGAATCGGTTGAAAGTGCCAAGATATTTGGTGCGGAAGACGGACATAAATTTATTAATGGTATTCTGGATAAAGTGGCGGCTAAGCTGCGGACTGTAGAGGTAAATGCACCGCGCATCAAAAAGCCCAGAAAAAAATAACTGGTAGGCTTTCAAATTATGAGACATCAATGCCCGGCTCTGAATTTAATATAATCCAGACATTCTTTACTGATCTGGCCCGATCTTTATCTGATTGGCAAGGCAACTCAGATATTGTCCTGGGTATTGGTGATGACTGTGCCATTATTACCCCCCCGGATAGTCAACAGTTAGTCGTTTCTATTGATACCCTAATCAGCGGTGTCCATTTTCCTGAACAAACTTCACCCGAGGCCGTTGCTCATAAAGCGTTAGCTGTCAATCTCAGTGATCTGGCGGCTATGGGGGCGGAACCGGCCTGGTTTACTCTGGCCTTAACCTTGCCGAAAGCCGATGAGAGCTGGCTGACGTCTTTTTCCAGCGTTTTGTTTAAGCTAGCTGAAGAATTTAATATTTCCTTAATCGGAGGGGATACTACCCGTGGTAAGCTGGCCATAACTATTCAGGTGGCCGGTTACGTTCCTCAGGGCAGGGCTCTGTTGCGTTCCGGTGCCCGTGCAGGGGACATTATTGCCCTTACCGGGCCGCTTGGAGCCGCCAGTATCGGGCTGGATATTGTTCTGGGGAAAAACCATAACACTTACCAATGTTTATCAGATAAACAGCAGCAGGCAGCCCTGCTTGCTTTAAATTACCCTTCACCTAAAATTAAGGAAGGTCTGCTGCTCAGGGATTATGCACATGCGGTACTGGATCTGTCTGACGGGCTGTTGTCCGATCTAGGGCATATTCTAAAGGCCGGTGCCGTGGGGGCTAATGTATTTCTGGAACAATTGCCGCTGGCAGAATCATTACAGTGCCTAGAACTGGAACAGGCCTGGGAAAGAGCGTTGACCGGGGGCGATGATTATCAATTGTGTTTTACACTGGATCCTGAAAAATGGCAGCAGTTAAAGAACATTGCTCCCCAGTTCACAGCAATTGGGGTAATAACCGATACTCATGAACTGCGCCTGCTGAACAGCTCTGGTGAGTTATTCCAGCCCCGAAACGGAGGTTATAATCACTTTGAATAAAGATGAAATACGCTCTAGGCATCAGGTCTGGTCAAACCCCTGGCATTTTCTGGCCTTTGGATTTGGTTCCGGTCTGGCCCGGTTTGCACCGGGGACCTTCGGCACTCTGGCCGCAATTCCGCTGTATTTATTAATGGTGCAGTTACCCTGGATGATTTATGCTCTAATCACCCTGGCGGCATTCTGGATTGGGATCAGCATTTGCCAGAAAACCTCAGATGATTTACAGGTGCATGATTTTTCCGGAATAGTCTGGGATGAATTTGTCGGTTTCTGGATCACCATGTTTTTAGTCCCGCTGCAATGGCAGTGGCTGGTACTGGGTTTTGTACTGTTTCGTTTCTTTGATATTGTTAAACCCTGGCCCATCCGCTGGCTGGATCAGAAAGTTGAGGGCGGGTTTGGTATTATGATTGATGATGTCCTAGCCGGAGTTTATGCTTGGGTTGTGCTGTATATTATTATAAATTTATGATTATTATAAAATTAGTCCCTAAAACAAAAAGCGTTTTCCAGATACTTTTATGGTGTCTGTTATTTTTACTGTCTCTGCCTTCAACAGATTTGGCAGAACAGAAAGCAGCACAGAAAATAAAAGTTATGGCATTGTTTACGGATAAAGCCATGATATCCGTTGACGGCAGTCAGAAGCTGATCAGCAAGGGGCAGACTTTTAACGGGATTAAGCTGATCAGTGCTGACAGTGATTATGCCGTACTAGAAGTATAGGGAGCACGGGTCAGGTATCCCCTGGGTTCTGAAATTAATACCACGTTTAAAAAACAGGATCCCGGAAAAACTCTGGTTATCTGGAAAGACCGGGATAATATGTTTCGCTACCAGGGTAAAATTAATAATGCATCGGTTCATTTTCTTATTGATACAGGGGCAACCAGTATTGCCCTAAATTCCGGAACCGCCAGACAGGCCGGTATAAATTATAAAAAGGGTAATCAGAAAGTGGTTCAGACGGCATCGGGGCTGGTTAAGGCCTGGCAGGTCAGTCTGAATAGTTCAACCTGAATAATACCGTTTTAAGCCTGACATCAAGCCAGGTTTAAAGCAGCTGATTGCCCCGGTTTGATAAAAGACCCCATCAAACCGGAAATAATTTTGAGCCACAAAAGCC
>JANELJ010000265.1 GCA_024511395.1 Gammaproteobacteria bacterium
TGGTCTGGAAATTTGCAAGGTAATAAGACTTATTTTACCAAAAACCTGCAAATTTAACACCCATAATTCGCCAACATTTCTTTATAAATCAATGTGCTATGATTTATTCAGGTCGGACTATATAAATGGGCTGACTGAAGTGGTAAAAGTCTTTACTGGTAAAGGGGACAAAGCGTTCCTGAGCGGATTTATGTTTCCTGAAATAGTTAATGGCTTCCAGTTCAACTGGATCCGCCATATTTCTTGGGTTTCTGGGATGGTCGGAAACCGTATTAAAGGTCAGACCGCTGTTCACCCATTGAGTAAATTCGTCGGAAATACGACTGATGGCATAGGCAGGCAGAAATTCCAGAGTGGTATCATTGATTTGAATCTGGTGGTTAAGAAAAATTTTCTGATAAACACTGCGATAGGCCATAAGAACGCCACGGACATTGCGGGCATTGTCTTTAATATTGGACAGTACTTCTGTCTTTATCTGCCGCTGGCCAATGGTGATACTGACCATAAAGTGCAGCAGGAAAATAATTGCAGTAATAATATAGACTTTAGTCTGCAATTTCATTGTATAAATTACTCCACGTAAGGATTGCTTTTTAAGTGTAGTAAACTGGCGGGAATAATCAATGCAGCAGGCTCAGCCATAGTTAGTATACATCCATGTTTAAGCTTTTAACTTCCCCCTTCTTCAGAAGGGGGATTGAGGGGGGCAAACCAGGAACTTAAACCCCCTGTACCCTCTTTTTGAAAAAGGGGGACTGAGACATTTTATTGATAAATACAAAGGTAAGGAGTGTCAGAGTCCATTTTGACATCAAACGACTGGTTGGCTTCGACACGGAAGGTTTCTCCGGCAGTAAAGCTTTGCCAACTATTGGAGCCGGGTAGTTTTACCTGCATGGAACCGGATGTAATAGTCATCAGCTCAATACTGGACGTGTCGAAAGTATATTCTCCGGCAGCCATTACACCCACAGTGGCCTTATCACCGGAAGCGTCAGTAAAAGACAGTGATTTCACTTTGCCGTCAAAGTATTCATTTACATCAAACATATATTCTCCAGAAAATGGAATTTATTGATTATAGTGAGGGTATTACCGACAGTCCGGCCGGTATGCCAATTTTACTGTATCCGACAGGCTTAATATAGTCGGTTCTAAAACATTCAGGTTCTGGATTGTGTTGCCTGTATGCCCGCTATCCACCCGGTGTGTTCAGTGGTAAACTGGGTTTTTTAATTTATGTTTAACAGGTCTGTGAATGAGGAACATTTATCAGCAAGCCAAAAGTTGTTTTTTAACTGCTGATCCGGATGAAAAAATGCAGCTAAGTCTGGAAATTGCATCAGCCTGGGATGCCAGACAACTGCAGTGGCAGGAGAGTGAAACACCATTAGAGCCGGTATTGCAGCTTAATCATCCCGGTCGGCTGGACAAACCGGAACTGGTGGCCGCGGGCAAGGTAAAAAACCGGGGCTTTAAGTCTGTTCAGCAGCGTGCGGCACTGATCCATGCTCTGGCACATATTGAAATGACAGCAGTTAACCTGGCCTGGGACAGCATTTATCGCTATCGTCAGATGCCCGAAGAATATTATGCTGACTGGGTAAAAACCGCCAGAGAAGAAACGCAGCACTTTTACATGTTGCGCCAGAGTTTGCGGGACATGGGCTATGATTACGGTGATTTTCCGGCACATAATGAGTTATGGCAGATGGCGGTTACCACGGCAGATGATTTAATGGCACGCATGACTATGGTCCATCGGGTGCTGGAAGCGCGGGCTCTGGATGTGGTACCTTTCTTGGTGGACAGGTTTCGGACTATTGGCGATAAAGCCACAGCCGATTCGCTGATCATTATTGCTAATGATGAAATCGGGCATGTGAATGCCGGCTCTCGCTGGTTCCGTTATTGCTGTGAACAGCAGCAGGTGGATGCTGATACCATGTTTTTTAAACTGATCAAACAATACCTGCGTTCCACACCCAAAGGGCCCTTTAACCGTGAGGCACGTATAAAAGCGGGTTTCAGCAACTGGGAAATGCAGGAACTGGAACGGCAGGATGCGTTGTTTAAGGCCAATAAACTTAAAAAACAATGATAAAAGCTTTCATCCTGACCTTCTCTCAAAAGGAGAAGGAACCTGTACTGAAATGGACGGGTATTAATTATTCTCCTGTTTAAACTGAATAATCTTCCTACGCTCCTTTTTACTGGGACGCCGTGACTGAAACTGCGGCATACCAGCCATCATAGTCTTGCGTTCCTGCAGCTGCTTTTCTCTGCGCTCAATACTCTCCTGGGTTTCTTCATAAAGTGTCTGAGCGACTTTAGCCGGGCCGCGTTTGGCTGACAGTTGTTTAATGATCACAGTCTGTTTAATGGATTCTTTCTTTATGCGCACAGTATGACCCACTTCAGCATGATGGCTGGGTTTGACCCTCTGGTTGTTTAAATGTACCTTGCCGCCTTTAATCGCTTCGGTGGCCAGTGAGCGGGTTTTGTAAAATCGTGCAGCCCAGAGCCACTTGTCCAGACGAACCACCTCGTTTTGTTCAGATGAGGATTTTTGTGATCTACTCATAATTTGCCATATTCAAATAATTGCAATTTATAAAAAAAACTGGTTAAAAATAGCGCAATTGAAAAAAAGCGTCTATAAAGTATAAGTATAAGGTAATCCCCCCGAAAAATAATTCTTTTCATAAGTAGAATTTTCCATTAAATTATTAATGAGGAGAACCTACAATGAAGAAGTCCAGTTCTTTCAGAATCCCAGAACATCGGTATTCTGAAAGAACTGGAAGAAGAAAACCGCCGCTTAAAGAAGATGTATGCAGAAGAACGCTTAAAGGCTGAAATTATTCAGGAGGCCATGGCAAAAAAGTGGTAAAGCCATCTCATCGCAGGGAGATGGCTAAACAAGTAGTCAAGGATAGAGAAATATCCATCAGGCTGGCCTGTCGTATCTTTGATATTAGTGAAATCTGTTATCGTTATCAGGCAAAAAATTCACAGGAAAATGACAAAATTGCTGACTGGCTGCTGCGTTTGACGCAGGCTTATAAAAACCGGGGCTTTGGATTATGCTTCCTGTATTTGCGTAATGTTAAAGGCTTTCCCTGGAACCATAAACGAGTATACCGTACTTATCGGGAGCTGGAATTAAACCTAAGGATAAAGCCTAAAAAACGATTAAAACGTAAAAAACCGGATGCCCTGGC
>JANELJ010000051.1 GCA_024511395.1 Gammaproteobacteria bacterium
TTTTCATTTGAACCCTTTTTGTTGATAAATAATTGCCTGAATAACAACTATTTGATCATCAAATTGGCTTCATTTCAACTCCTAAAGATCATACCTATGAGCTTATTTAAGCTGTTTGGGTCTAATAACAGACAACAATTCAGGATACATATTTCTTTGCAGCTTTATTCTGTCCGCGAGTTGCCTTGTCCACCAGCCCCGGCAGAATAGCATTAATGCGGACAAACAAAGATTCAGGAAAGCCCAGATAACGTTCTTTATCCTGTTTAATTACAGAACGCACAATCTGCCTGGCCACATCTTTCGGTGCATCCATATTCATTTTTACTTCTTCGGCCATTTTATAAACGGCTCCGGAATTAAGCACTGTTTTAACGGCTCTGGGTGCCACATAAGTTACCTTAACCGCTGTATCGGCCAGTTCACGTCTCAATGCCTGGGAAAAACCGCGCATGGCAAACTTACTGGTTGAATAAGTAGTAAACCAAGCAAATCCAATAGAACCGAAGGTGGAACCAACATTCACAATATGACCTTTTTTCTGCTCCAACATATAGGGCAGGACTTTTTTGGTTAACTGCATCGGGGCAATCACATTAGTTTGAAAGACCGCCTCAATTCGTTCATCGCTTTGATCAACAAAGGCGGTAAAATCCATAATGCCCGCCGTATTAATCAGGATATCATAACCGCCAAAGGCTTCACGCATCTGATCCACAATTTTCTGACGCCCATCAGCATCAGTAATGTCTGCAGCAATAGCTCTTATACCACCACCTCCAAGCTTCTTCTGTAACTGCTCCAGCTTTTCCTTTGAACGTCCTACCAGACCCAGCTGCGCGCCTTCAGCCAGCAGGAGTTTGGCAATTTCACCACCTATGCCGCCGGTTGCTCCAGTCAGAATAATGCGTTGTTGTTTTAACTTGCTCATTTTATACTTCCATAAAACAGTAGAGGCAGAGCCATAGTGTATGACTCCGCCCCTTAATATACCAATTTAATAAGTAAACTTCTTTATAAAAAATGTTCAACAATATTCAATAAATAAGTTACGACTTGTCTTTGATTTTTTCCAGTTTAGCTTTAATTTCAGCACGACGGCCTTTATCTGCAATCGGGCGGGCTGGACGATCCGGCGCATTTAAGGCCTTCTTCAGATATTTTCTGGCTTCATCATACTTACCTTCTTCAATCATAAAATCACCATAAAAGTAATTAGGAACAATACCGTCAGGATTCATGGCCAGGGCTTTTTTCAGGTATTTTTCTGCCTGCTCATCATCTCCAAAACCTATCGGCCAGCCGGGCACCTGATAATATAAAGTGCCTAATGAGGTATAAACTGAACCATGCAGGGCATCAGGATTAATTTTTTCTGCCTGCAGTAATAATTCACGGGCTTTTTTAACTTTACCCAGAGCGCCCAGACCGCCGTTTTTACCTGCATCGGAACTGACTATAATGGCATTCCAGATCAGGGGTTCAGCTTTATCAGGGAAGGCTTTTACGGCTGCTTCTGCTTTGATGGTCAATTCTTCAAAGGCTTTTTCTGTTTTGGAATCATCGGTTTCATAGTTGGCAATGGCCCATTCTTTCTGTAATTCATGAATGGTATCATCCAGGTTGGCGGCATACGCCACAGCATTGAATATCAGGGCAAAAAATGCTAGGGCTGTAATTTTTATGGTCAGTGTCAGTAGTGATTTAGTCATTATTATTCCTTTATTAGTCCTTTAGTTTGTTCTGGTTTTATTATTAGAAATTAATCTAATGGCAATGCTCTGAAAATATCACCATAGAGTTTGTAAAACATTTTAGCTGCATGGATAATAGCATTCTGGTCATCAGTATCCGTGACCTGATTCATGAGTTTTTCATAAAAACCCATGTGTTCAATATCCAGAGAACCGTGAGAGCTTAAATAACTGAAAGCTTTATCCGGTAAATTCAGGTTCTTTTTAATCTGCTCTACCGCATTGGCAGCCAGTGCAACACTTGTCCCCTCAAGTACCAGCACCATGCCAAAAAAGCTGACCGGGTTAATGCGGTTAATACTGTCATAGGCATAGGCCACCATCAGTTCGGCGGTATAATGAGGCTGACCGTTACGGACGGCTTCTGCATCCCCGCCTGTCTCAGCAATATCATTTAAAATCCATTCCTGGTGTCCCAGTTCTTCTTCAATGTATTCAGCAATGGCATTACGCAGCCATTCTTTTGAATGAGGGATCCGTCCGCCGCAGGTCATTAACAGGGGCGTGGTATGTTTGACGTGATGATAGGCCTGAGTCAGAAAGGCCTGATAAGTTGCCAGGGATATATCCCCTTTACTGCCTCGCTGCAGGGCTTCAATTTGCTGTAACTGCTGCCGTTCCTGTTCAGTTTCTGTCATTAAGCAGTCAAAAAAATTGCTCACTTTTACTCCATAATTTTATCAGGCACTTTTATCAAGCACCTGGTGTTTATCATAACAGCGTTCAAGCTGTTTATTATAAATCTGATATATCTGCTGCCGTCTGGGCCGACCGGTACCAGTTAATAATTCATTGTTAACCGTAAACGGTTCCTGTGCCACAATAAAATCTTTAATTCTGGCATAGTCCGGCAGCTGACTGTTTAACAACTCCAGAGCCTGGCGCAGGTTACTGATGCCCTGTTCAGAGCCATCTCTTAATACCACAATAGCCACTAAAAAAGGTCGGCCATGCCCATATACCACACATTGTGCTATGACGGGTATGGTTTCCAGTTCTTTCTCCAGCCACTCGGGAGAAATATTGCGGCCAAAGGAAGTATTGATCACATTCTTTTTTCGGCCGGTGACATAAAGATAACAGTCTTCATCCAGTCTGCCGATATCACCGGTCGCATAAAAGTCATCACTATTGATGGCCGGTTGCCCTAGGTAACCGGAAAACAGTTGATGTTTAACCAGTATTTCACCATTGTCACTGATTTTTACGACATGGGTATCCAGTATTTTACCAACCGACCCCAGTCTGTGATAAGTCGGGTTATTTACCGCCACAACCGATGCGGCCTCTGATAAGCCGTAACCCTCAAAAACCGGGATCTTCAGCTGTTCAGCCAGATCCAGTAACTGCCGGGATACCGGGGCACCGCCCATGGCAATAAAACGCAGTGAATCCGGCAGTTGAACGCCTGACTGTACCAGCTTGATTAATAATAATAAAAGCTGCGGAATAATAATAAAGGCCGTGGGCCGGTACTTTAAAATAACACGGATCAGTTTTTCATGATCAATCTGGCTGGAACCGGACAGCCCGGTACTCTGTGGCGACAGTAAAATAATACTGGCTCCACAATATAAAGGCACATACAGCCCGCCAATATTTTCCAGCAGTGTTGATAAGGGCAATATGCATATGGAACGGTCATCAGCATTGGCCTCACTGGCCCGGCTCAGCGCCTCCACCTTGGTCATTATGGTGTCTTCTGACAATATCACACCTTTAGGGTGATCGGTGGTGCCTGAAGTGTAGGTAATTTTTACTATTTGCTGCTGACTCTCTTGCAGCTTACCATCCTGTTCCTGATGATTATCACTGACCATTGAATCAGTCGGTACATTCAAACGGTAAAAATCCAGTGTCTTACCAGCAATTTCAATGTTTTCATGACTCTGAATAAGACTCTTCAGAGTCTGAATAAGTTCCATATTCATTTCAGACTGATCAAGGATCAGATATTCAACTCCGGAATCGGTAATGGCGTGTTTAAGTTGTTCAAGGGAAAAGAATTTGGGTAGTGGAATTGAACACTGGTGATTAAATAACAGGCATAAGTCCAGTACAGCCCAGGCTGGATGGTTGTCCATAATAACAGCAAAGGTATGGCTGCTCTGGTGGGCATCAAAAGAACCTGGAAATCCCAGAGTAGAACAGGTTGTTTTTATTTCATCAAGCAGGCTCTGATAATCCAGCTGGCTGTCATCACCTTCTATAGCCAGCTTGTTCGGCTGCTGTATTGCGTATTCGCGGATTTTCTGTTCCAGTAGATTCAAGCAACCTTTCCCTGCTTTGTGCGTTTTGCCAGATCATCCCACCCCAGTTGACAGGCTTTTTCAAATAAGGGGATAAGCTTTTTATTGGCTGTATAAATATTCTGCTTCATAATTTCAAAGCCTTCTGCAATATCACCGGCCAGAACCATGGGTTTAAGATCATAATATTCCGACCCCCACTTGTCCATCATCTCTTCCGGCAGATACTCGCGACTGGCTTCAGTAATATGTTTTAAGGGAACATCCATACGTTTAAAAGCATTATAAACACCGGGAACGGCCGTAAAAACAATATATTTAAAGCCTGCTGAATATAAAAAAGCGGTAATGGAAGCAATTAACCAGCGCATCTGACCGACATTGGCCGGTGCCAGATTACCCACTTCAACCACGGAATCACGGGAAATAGTTTCACCGTACAGGTTTTCCAGTTCGCTTTCCAGATCATGCTTGAGATAATACTCGGAGAACAACGCCTCATCTGCGGCACAACGGACGCCGGCAACAGCCTTGATAAGGGTGTCATCGCCCGGCTGTTGCACATCAGCTTCAATAGTCAGCAGGTTTGGATAAAAATGGTCCAGTTCGGCATTATAGTATTTTTTAAATACCTCACTGATAAAACTTTCCAGATGAGCCCGCTCCGACCGGCCTTCTTCAAAATAATATATTTCAGACGCCTCGGTCTGCTTATTTTTTCTGTGATTGGCTAGTAAGGTAACGGTTTTATCTTTTAAGGCTTCGCTCATAGCCTGAACTCCAGTGTATTTTTTCATTGTGTTCAGTGTAACCAACGAACCTTAAAGAAATCTTAAGTTTCAAAAATTTATGTGATTTTGTTAAACAGTTCTCATAAAAAGAGCTTTTTCAATAAATTATTTAGAATTAAAAGCTAACTGCTTCACACATTAGCCAGATCACCATTGGATTCCAGCCAGGCTTTTCGGTCTGCAGCCCGTTTTTTGGCCAGTAACATGTCCATCATATGGTAGGTTTCATCATCCTGTTCCACGGTCAGGCATACCAGATGACGGGTGTCCGGTGCAATAGTAGTTTCTCTGAGCTGCATAGGATTCATTTCCCCCAGTCCCTTAAAGCGCTGTACATTAACCTTACCGCAAATTTTTTCCGCTTCAATTCTGTCCAATACCCCTTTTTTCTCAGATTCGTCCAGGGCATAGAACACCTGTTTACCCACATCAATACGAAACAATGGGGGCATGGCAACATAAACATGACCGGCATCCACCAAGGCCTTAAAATGACGCACAAACAGGGCGCATAATAAAGTGGCAATATGAGCACCGTCGGAATCCGCATCCGCCAGAATACAGACTTTGCCGTAGCGCAGACCTTTTAAGTCCGAAGAGCCAGGTTCAACACCAATAGCCACGGAAATATCATGCACTTCATTTGAGGCCAGTACCTGGGAGGAATCCACCTCCCAGGTATTAAGGATCTTGCCGCGCAGAGGCATAATGGCCTGAAAATCCCGATCCCGGGCCTGTTTGGCGGAACCTCCGGCAGAATCCCCTTCCACCAGAAACAGTTCAGTTTCATTAAAATCTGAAGAGGTACAGTCTGCCAGCTTACCGGGCAGTGCCGGTCCCTGGGTAATTTTTTTACGCACCACCTTTTTACCAGCGCGAATTCGCTGATTGGCACGGCTAATCACCTGTTCTGCCAGACGTTCACCGTCCTCAGTATGCTGGTTCAGCCACAGTCCGAAGGCATCCTTAACCACCCACATAACAAAGGCAGCACACTCCCTGGATGACAGACGCTCCTTGGTCTGACCGGAAAATAACGGGTCCTGCAACTTGACGGATAAAATATAGCAACAGCTGTCCCAGACATCATCAGGAGTAATTTTTACCCCCCTGGGCAATAGATTTCTGAATTCGCAAAACTCACGAATGGCTTCCGTCAGACCGGTACGCAGACCGTTCACATGGGTTCCACCCTGCGGGGTGGGGATAAGATTGGCATAACTTTCAGTAATCGGTGTACCATCTTCAGCCAGCCACAATAAGGCCCATTCAGCCTGTTCATTATTGCCCTCCATTTTTCCGGTAAACGGAATGTCGGGAATCGTTTCTTTTTCTTCTATGGCATCAAGCAGGTAATCGGACAAACCGTTTTCATAATACCAGCGTTCCGTTTCTCCGCTGTTTTCATCCTTAAAATTAATTTCCAGTCCCGGGCAAAGCACGGCTTTGGCCCGCAGGGCATGTTTTAATCGGGGCACAGAAAATTTTATGGAATCAAAATAGTTTTTGTCCGGCCAGAAACGTACCGTAGTGCCGGTATTTCGCTTACCCACATCACCAATAACGTCCAGCTCATGGGTTTTATCACCATGGGCAAAGGCCATATAATATTCTTTGCCATTACGCCTTACCCATATTTCCAGTTTACCAGACAGGGCATTAACCACAGACACCCCGACTCCATGCAGGCCGCCGGAAAACTGGTAATTATCATTGGAGAATTTACCACCGGCATGCAGGCGGGTCAGGATTAATTCTATACCAGGGATTTTTTCTTCCGGATGTATATCCACCGGCATACCACGACCGTCATCTTTTACGGATAAAGAGCCGTCTTTATGCAGAATAACATCTATACGACGGGCAAAACCGGCCATGGCTTCATCCACACTATTGTCGATCACTTCCTGTGCCAGGTGGTTAGGACGCTCTGTTTGAGTGTACATGCCGGGGCGGCGCTGTACCGGTTCAAGGCCGTTTAGAACTTCAATATCCTGAGCATCATAGGAACTTGCCATATAGAGTATTACCTTATTATCGTATGATTTTTAAAAGAAAAATGTGACTGTAATTATAATAATTCAATATAATTCAGAGTACTCTAAGGTACTCTGAATTAACATTTTTGTTTTCAGTACAATTACCAGAATAGTGAAGTTTAGCAAAATCGGGGAATAATGTAAGCTATTAACTGATGGCTTTGGTAATTAAAGGCACCAGTGGCTCGGGCAGTTTTATGGCTCCGGAAAGTGCAAATTTCTGGCCTTTTTCGGACATTTTTTTCCAAGTGCGTAAAATAATATCAATCCATTTCTGTTCATCGTATTCGGGATGCTTGTTTACAAAATCCGTCATATAATGCTCAATAAATACCAGTGCGGCAATATCCTCAACCAGTTGGGTATCTTTATTAGTTTTCAGAGCTTTTTTGCCTATGGCCTGTTTAGCCCGTTCAACTTCTTCCTCGGAATAACCCGCTTTTAACAATAACTCTCCCGCCGTTTCCGCATGAAATTTGTATAAATTGGTACGCCATTGATGATAGCCTTTTCTGTCCATGGGGTAGTCATCCCGGGGTGATTTCCAGCGCTGAATATGCTGAGCCCGTATAGCCAGTTTCATAATATCATCGGTTTCAGGTGCAAAGCGCTCCAGCATATCCGACATACGCCGCCCATAAAGTAATTCTTTTGGCTGGCTTTTATCACCATCCATTTCCTGGTTCGGATCTTCTTTATTGGCTGCATCAATAAGTTCAACCGCTTTTTCGTATTTTGATTGTGTCATAATTGTCTCTAATCCTTTTTTATTTAGGTTAACATTCACTTATCTGCAATATCTTCTACCAGACGGAACCCCACCTGATTGCTGGTATAGGTAGGAAAATTATTCAGCCTGACATAGGTCTGCAGTATCCCAACTGCCGCCACGAACAACAACAGTTTCACCTTCCAGTTCATCATCGGCACAATACTGTTCCTTGCCATCATAACGTCGGGTATATAGGGAACAGGTCCATTCCCAGACATTACCGAAAATATCATAGATACCGTATTTATTGGGATCATAGGAGCCAACTTCAACCGTCTGGGCACTCTCCCAGAAATAACGGCAGCCGTCACAATTAGCATCCCCCCAGTCCGACAATATCATTAAAACCCAGCTGGCCTTTAATACCGGTACGGGCAACATATTCCCACTCGGCTTCAGTAGGTAAGCAGAATTTGCGGCCAGTTTTTTTACTCAGCCAATGGGCATAGGCTTTGGCATCATACATGGAGACATTAATAACCAGACGGTTACCTCTACCCCAGCCATTATCATCCGGCAAATCCAACCCTGCGGCATAGGCATCGTATTGAGCAAAGGTCACTTCATACTTGCCAATGGCAAAGTTCTGATTGATGGTTATTTTATGAGGCGGTTTCTGATCCGGTGAGCCATGATTGCTGCCCATAATAAATGAATCTGCGGGTATTTTAACCATATCTGGAATTAAGCTTAGCTTAAGTGGTTTTGCAGAACCCGCTTGGGTATTTTTTCTGGATACCTGATGCTGTTTATTTTTACTGGATTTGGTCTGTAAATAACGGGCATCAGAATAGTATTTGTTGTCACTGTCCGCTGATTTAAGAAATTTACCTAGGTATTGCTCTGCCTGAGAATAATGCCCATTATGGTACAGAGTTTTACCATAAAAATAATAAAAATTATTATGCAGTTTTACCCGCATCTTAATCAGCCGGGCAAAAGCCTGCTCCGCCTGTTTATAATCACCCTGATTATAAAATTGAGAGGCCTGGTTCAGATAAAAGAGAGCATCCTTAGCGGCCCATATACAATTACTGAAAATCAATAAAAAAATGGCGAGAAAAACAGTGATGAATCGATTGCTGTTTTTTTCCTGCTATGAGCTGACATATTAGCAAACCGGGCAATGGGTAAAATGGATACAGGCTTACAGGGATTTATCAAAGGCGGCTTTAATAGAGTCAACAAATGAACCATAGGACTTAATAGACTTAACCAGATAGGCCTGCACGGGTTCTTTAATACCTTTGAGTTTCAGAGGCGGTGTAGGGATGACGGTTATTTTATCCTTAATCATTTTATAGGTCGCATGACTGATTAATATGGCATCATGTTTGGCTAGGTGCTCAAGCCGATTGGCAATGTTGACATTATCACCAATCAGGATAATGTCCCGGCGAGAATGCTGGCTGCCGATATCACCCAGAATAACATGCCCTGAATGTATACCTATACGCATATGAAAGTCCAGACCGGTAGCCGCTCTAACTTCCGGCAGTGCCTTGAACATAGCGGCAGCAGCACAGACCGCCCTGAAAGCACCCTCTTCCTGCAGACCAAAAGAGGAAAAAATTCCGTCACCCAGAAACTTGTCTATGGTGGCATCAAAAAACATCAGTTCCTTAACCATACGGTCAAAATACAGGTTCAGAAAATCCACGACTTTTCTTGAGCTTAACTGTTCAGACAAACGGGTAAATTGAACGATGTCAGAAAACAGCAGTGTCCGAAACTTGTCTTCAGCAATGGGCTTGTTACGGTTCTGATGGCCCATGGCAATATGCGATACCGCTGGATCGGACAAATAATGACTCATGGCATTCTGATACTGTTTCAGGCGGGTTTCAGCCAGTACCCGTTCCACTTCAGCAATCATTCGATCCGGTGAAAACAGCTTGGTAATAAAGGCCTGGATCCCCATAGAGCGGATTTTAACCTGATCAGCTCTGGAGTCCTTGCTGGTTTCAATAATAATAGGCAACTGACTGAACTCACTGAACTGGCGTATACGGGTACACAGTTCCAGTCCATCAACCTGAAAGCCCTGGATCTGCAGTGAAGTTTTCATCTGATGCAGCATGGTGGCTGAATCTTCCACCACCAGAATTCTTTCAGGACGCCCCAGTGATGAACTGGCATGCATCAGGCGTTCGACCCGTGACAAAAGTTCCGGCAACACAACATTACGGGTAGTCGAGTGATCGGACTTAATAATATAGTCATCGGCACCGACATTAAAACCGCTGATAATAGCCTG
>JANELJ010000266.1 GCA_024511395.1 Gammaproteobacteria bacterium
TTTTTATCAAAATTCTCCCTTCGTCCGCCAATGCTGTTAAAACGGCCAAGGACATACAGGTAGTCACCGATATCAATACGCTGCTCAGTAAATCGATATTTATTTCTATTGCCGACTTTAAGCATGTCAAGAACGCCATCCACACTGGTCATATCAGTGACCTGGTATTCCCGTTCACCATACCAGGTTTTGGAAAAGGAAGGGGTTACCGTGGCGTCTTCCGGATCCACAACACAGGTGCCGGTATCATCAATCAGCAGAAAGAGATTATCAGAAGTTCTGGAATTGACGGTTTCCCAGCTTGCCTTTGACAGAGCATGATTATTTGAGGGGCCAATATCATATTCCCTGACCCGTTCTTCTATTTTGAATTTATACCAGAGACATTTTTTTTACTCAGGGGAGATATTATGGGCCGCCCCTGCATAAGCCTGCCCTCGCCTTCCAGTTCCACATAACCTTGATGGGCAGAACGTATTCTGGAAGTCGGGGTGTCTGCAATCATGCGGTAGCGGTGAAAGAAGCGGAATATACCATACAGGCTGACGGCACAGAGTATGACCATCAGGCCGAGAAAAAAAATAATTCCCGCCTGATCGGCATGAATGATCTGCTGTTTTACGGATTCGAGCATTAATCAGCTAAAGGATACTGGGGCGATTAATTAAACAGAGATTTAATATCAACATCCTGCTTTTCTTCTTCATCAAATTCCAGCAGCGGCTATTCTTTAAAATTAAACATCCGGGCCACAATTAAGTCAGGAAACTGTTCAATCCGGACATTATTAATATTAACACTGTCATTATAGTATTCACGTCGGTCCGCAATGGCATCTTCCAGCCCGGTAATACGGTTCTGTAAATGCTGAAAGTTTTGATTGGCTTTTAAATCGGGATAAGCTTCAGATATGGCAAACAGATTGCCCAGTCCCAGTCGCAACTGCCCTTCAGCGGCTCCCAGGGCTGCAATATCACCGGCTTCTCTGGCCTGGGAAACGTTATGCTTGATCCGGACCAGGTTATTATAAATACTGATTGTTTTTTAATATACTTTTTTAATATACAAAGTTAAAACATATGTCCCAGTTTACCTGCTTTGGTAGAGAGATAATGTGAATTGTGTGGATTTTCGCCATGTTTCCAGGGTAGTCGTTCAACCACTTCAATGCCATGTTCTTCCAGGGCACTGACTTTACGTGGATTATTGGTCATTAAACGAATTTTATTTACATTGAGATGTCTGAGCATATCTCGGGCTATATCGTATTCACGTAAATCAGGATCAAAACCCAGCTGCTCATTAGCTTCTACAGTATCTGCGCCCAGATCCTGTAAATGATAGGCTTTAATTTTATTGATCAGCCCGATACCCCGCCCTTCCTGACGTAAATACAGCAGCACACCCCGACCTTCATCAGCGATATGTCTTAAGGCGGCTTCAAGCTGAGGCCCGCAATCACAACGCATACTGAACAGAGCATCGCCGGTCAGGCATTCTGAATGCATGCGAATATCAACAGGCTTATCATTAGCCACATCACCCAGTACCAAGGCAATATGCTCCTTTCGGGTGACATCATCTTCAAACCCATGAATGGTAAATTCTGCAAATTGGGTCGGCAGTCTGGCTGATTCTACGAACTTTAAGGCCACTATCGCTCCTTGGCTGATAATTTTTAAGTTAATTTAACATTTTAGCATTTTCTAAATACGATTGAAAAAACAAAGCAGAAATTTTTATTTTTAAGCACCTCATCAGTGCAATCAACCCTAAAATAGGCTATACATTAAAGGACATTCATAACAATTACTAAACTATATATGGTTCTTCGATTCCTTAAGTTTTTTTTACCCTTTCAGCATCTTTCTAATCATCAGCTTATTGAACTGGGTAACCTGATACAGATTAAAAACATTCCTGCTAAAACAACCTTTATTCAGTTATACAGTGACAGCCCCTACCAGTATTTTTTAATTGACGGCAGTGTGGAAATCAGTGATGAAAGTTCAACCCAGTGGCTGATCCATGCCCGCAGTGAAAATGCCCGTAACCCCCTGTCGCACTATCGCCCCAGCCGTTACAGTGTTAAAGCCGTTGATGATATAGATGATATAAAAGTCGTTATGGTTGATTTGCAAACCATGCTGCAGTTTGCCAATAAGTCAGTTACAGAGGAGCCTTCAGACGAAATACGCCAGCATTATCTCTATAAACGTTTAACCAAGGACCTCAGTAATAACCGTCTGGAACTACCCAGTGTACCGGACGTAGCTCTGAAAATTCGCCAGGCCCTATATGATGAAAACAGTAATTTCCGGCAAATTGCCAATATTATCACCTCAGATCCGGCCATTACCACCAAAATAATCAAAACCGCCAATAGTGCCCTGTATCGCTCAATTCATAAAATTGATGATTGCCAGATGGCGGTTACCCACCTGGGAACCAAGGTTACCTATCAACTGGTCACCTCTTTCAGTATGAAAGAATTATTTAAAACCAGAAACCGGGCCTTAAAGAAAAAAATGCAGGCCGTCTGGAATCATAGCCGGGAAGTGGCTGCATTAAGTTTTATCCTGGCCAAAATACCCCCCGGATTTAACCCGGAACACGCCCTGCTTGCCGGTTTATTACATGATATAGGAGCCATCCCGATTATCACTTTTGCCGATAAACATCCGGAAATTATTAGTGATGATAAAAAATTTGATTTGTTAATCGATACGTTAAAAGGTGAACGGGGTGACACCATTCTCTCTAAATGGCAATTTACCGAAGACTTAATCACCGCTGCCAGGGAAGCCCAGAACTGGCTGCGACAGCCCAGTGAAAAGCCCGATTACTGCGATATTATTATTGTCGCCCAGCTACATGCTTTAAGCGGCAGATCCAGCACCACAGGAGAACTGCCCCGATTAAATGAAGTACCTGCATTTACCAAACTGGCACTAAATAACTGTTCCGAAATGGTGTCCATATAAATGGAACTTAAGCTTTGTTTATCGATCAAAGAAATTAACCAAAACAACCTGATCAAACAAAGCTTAAGATAGCGGATAATTATGTTATACATAGTCCGACCTGAATAAATCATAGCACATTGATTTATAAAGAAATGTTGTCGAATTATGGGTGTTAAATTTGCAGGTTTTTGGTAAAATAAGCCTTATTACCTTGCAAATTTCCAGACCA
>JANELJ010000052.1 GCA_024511395.1 Gammaproteobacteria bacterium
GGCGATTTGAAGATTTGTTATAAAAACAATTTCAAAACAGCTGGTTATAAACAAATTGTTAAAGAACGTATGAGCGAAACAGGACTCTCAAGGGTGAGCTGTCGCTCTAAACTTTAGTTAAATGAATAAAACGATAATCATCAATTCTAACCCTGTCTGGTGCAATAAAATCACTGGCATGAAGCAGTAGCAGATTCATGCGGTTTAACCGGCTTTTTCCATTTTTTTCAGCTTTTTATCCCAGCGCTTAAAACGTTTACGACAGTATGCCAGTAGCTCATCGTAAGTTCTGAAGTACAGATCAAATCCCTCTTCTGCCGGAGAATCATACTCACAATAATCGTTGGAATAATCCCGGCAGATCTGCGGACGCTCATTATAAATTCCGCAGGCACCATCTTTCAGGAGGTTCTCACAGGTAGTGATAAACATTAAAAACCAGCCGTCTTCATCTTTATAAAACTCCACGTTTTTATGCGATATTTGCCAGAGCATAAGCTGAAAATCATCTTTTTTGCGTGGTGAATCAATTTGCTGGGTGACATATTGACAGCATTTGGTGCCGGGACAGAAACTGCATTTGTTTTCAGTGGTAATTTCTATGGTTTTCGTAGAGGTTTTCATAAAAAATTTTACATCCAGAGCTTATTAGGTAAAAATAACCTTTTAAAACGCATCAGTATCCATCCATTTATTGATGGGCATGTGCGACACGTAAATTAGTTAAATGTTCTGAAGGGATTCCGTCATCTCATCAACATAAAATGGAATTAATGAAACTTTATCCTTTTTCAATCATCAAGCAGGGCAAAGAGTTTTACTCGGCCATGGTACGCCTTAGCCTGGGGCTGTTCCTGTCGTTATATATCTGGTTAGGTACGGTCCGGGGTGAGTTTGATATTTCTCATACCGCCTTTGTCAATTTTGCCGCTTTTTATTTTAGCGTGACTATTTTACTGACACTGGATCTTTTTCGTAACCCCGAATCTCATTTTAGACGCTATTTAACCCTGTTTTTTGATGTTTCCTGTACATCCTATGCCGCATTCCTGACCGGAGGAGCAGGCAGTGAATTTATCCTCATATATATCTGGCTCTATATTGCTTACGGCACCCGTTACGGCCTGAGTTATTTATTAACCGCCGTCATCTTTGTTATGCTGGAATACAATGTCGTCCTGTACCTGGATAATGACTGGGTTGAAAATCGCTTAAGCTCATCTGCACATATTTTTGTACTGGTACTCATGCCACTGTACCTGTATTCCATGATCAAACAGCTGCATAAAGCCAAAAGAGCCGCCGAACAGGCAACCCGGGCCAAAAGCAGTTTCCTAGCTACCATGAGCCATGAAATTCGCACCCCCATGAGCGGTATTATCGGCACGGCTCACCTTTTACAGAACACCCAGCAAAGTAAGGAACAGCAGGAGTATATTCGGGCTCTGCTGGATGCCTCCAAGTCTCTGCATGCCCTGATTGACGATATTCTGGACTTTTCCAAAATTGAAGCCAATAAGCTGGAACTGACCCGGTCCAGTTTTGATCTGCACCAGACCATTAACGAAGTACTGGCGGTACTTTCCCCCAATGCTGAATACCATAATCTGGACTTTATTGTTTATATTGATCCTGAGTTGCCGGTCTATATTATTGGAGACAGTCAACGCATCCGCCAGATTTTATTCAATCTGGTCGGCAATGCCATTAAATTTACGGATCAGGGCGAGGTGTCTCTTAATGTTACCCGTATAGCTGATCAGTTCAGTGACCAGCAGGTCAGCCTGCGTTTTGATATTATCGATACCGGCATTGGCATCAGCAAAGAGTTGCAGCAGAAAATTTTCGATAGTTTTACCCAAGCGGATTCTACTTCTCCCCATCGTTTTGGCGGTACCGGTCTGGGTACTACCATTTCCAAGCAGTTAGTGGAATTTATGGGCGGTGAAATCGGCCTGAGCAGTGAACCCGGCAAAGGCAGCCATTTCTGGTTTACCCTGACTCTGCCCGTAAAAGAAGCCGGCAATATCCAGGAACGCTACAGGCAACGCCTGAAGGATAAAAACACCGATGTACTGGTGGTCAATGATTCTAACTACGAAGTGATCCAGCGTTATTGTAATTACTTTGGTCTGAATATTACCCGGTATCATTCTGATCAGGAACTGCTCAACGGCATGGAGCACTCCAGGGCACAATACCGTAACTGTGACCTGGTTATTTTATCCGACGATACCAACCACAAACTGCCTATTAAACTGGCCAGCCAGATTTCCCGTATTGAATGTGTTTCCGGTGCCAGGGCAAAAAAAGTATTCCTGGGCTACCTAGGTCAACATGCCCGGGCACAGGAACTGGGTAATGATTATTTTGATGCCTATGTAACCAAGCCCATTAATTTTGAACGCCTGGGTGATACCTTAATTGAACTGCTCTCACCTGAAACATCATCCATTAGCAAGGATAAGTTAAACAAGCCCATGGAAACCGCCCTGAAAATATTAATTGCCGAAGATGAAGATATTAATGCCATGGTGCTCAGCAGCTTCCTGCAGGATGCCGGCAATGAAGTCATCCGGGTTAAAGACGGAGCACAGGCCGTAGATGCCCTGAATGAAAACGCTTTTGACCTGGTTTTTATGGATATGCGTATGCCGGAAATGAACGGCCTGGAAGCCACCCTGCTCTGGCGTCAGCAGGAACCGGAAGGTCAGCATATTCCCATTATTGCCCTGACAGCCAATGCCACCGTGGATGATCGCAAGGCCTGCATGGAAATCGGCATGGATGATTTTGTGACCAAGCCCATCAGTCCGGAACAACTTCTGAATATTATCCGTAAATATTACCAGCCATAATCCTCCTTTTTCTCAGCTCCTCCATTATAAAGGAGCAATGTCTGGATGACAGTACCATGGCTCGCAAATACATTCGCAGAGTGCTCAGTAAAATGGGTATTACCTCTTTTCAGGAAACCGTTTGAACCAGATACGGTAAAAACCTATCTGCAGAAAATTATGGCGGATTTGTGATTTTTTAAGTGGGGTATCGATCTTAAAGCGTTTTTTGCGTCTCTTCAGCTGCAATATCTTCACAACACTCATTAATACCGGCAATCTGCTGCATGGCTTCCCGGTCATTAATGACAATATGTTTGCGTTCAGCATCAATGATCCCGTCTTCCTGGAAACGGGTAAACATACGGCTGACGGTCTCCACAGCCAAACCAAGATAATTGGCAATATCATTACGCGACATGCTAAGATAAAATTCAGAAGAAGAAAAACCGCGTTGTTTAAAACGCAGGGAAATACTCAGCAAAAAGGCCGACAGACGAGCCTCAGCCGTCTTTTTACCCAGCAGCAGCATGAGTTCCTGATCATCAAAAATCTCTTTACTCATTAAACGCAGCAGCTGATGCTGCAGGGTAGGAAGTTCCTGTGCCAGAAACTCAAGATTTTCAAAAGGCACTTCACAAACACTGGTGGTTTCCAGAGCTTTGGCTGCACAGGGATGCATCCCCTTGCCAATCGCATCCAGACCTAATAATTCACCGGGCAGATGAAAACCGGTCACCTGTTCCTGGCCGTCTACCGTGGGCGAATAGGTTTTAAGAGAACCGGAGCGAACCACATAAATGGAAGTAAACTGACTGCCGACCTGAAACAGATGATCATTACGTTTCAGGGGACGTTTCCGTTCGATAATATTATCCAGTTTTTCCAGATCACTACCGTCAATGGAGCTGGGGAGACACAGCTGATGTAAAGAACACTCTTTACAGGCAACTTTTGTGGCCAGAATATCAACAATCTTATTCTGCCGTGTTTTCTTGCGAGGCGTCTTTACCTCCAGATCCAGCTCCGTCTCACTCATAGCGAACTACTTATGCCTGATTAAATTGACAAATATCAAGTTTATAACAAAACCGTTTAAAAAAAAACCATAATCTTAGCAAATACTAATGTTTGACTTGTTCTTAATACAGACTCCTGATCACCGTTTGCAAATTTCTATTCCACACGCCTGTTTCCTGAATAAAGTTTCGTTATAATAGATTTTTGTAACAGCTTTTTTACCTACAGGCAAAAGGTTAAAGATCATGGCTAGACAGGCATCAGTAAAACGAGATACCAATGAAACCCGTATCGAGGTAGATATCAACCTAGACGGTACCGGTGAAGGCAGTTTTGATACCGGCGTTCCCTTTCTGGATCACATGATGGATCAGATAGCCCGTCACGGCATGATTGACATTACGGTTAAAGCCGAGGGTGATCTGGACATTGATGCCCACCACACGGTAGAAGATATTGGTATTACCTTGGGCATGGCCATGAGCAAGGCACTGGGCGATAAAAAAGGCATTACCCGTTATGGTCATGCCTATGTCCCCCTGGACGAAGCACTGTCACGGGTAGTGATTGATTTTTCCGGTCGTCCCGGGCTGGTAGATCAGACGGTGTACCCCAGAGAAACCATTGGCAACTTTGATACCGAACTGTTCCACGAATTTTTTCAGGGCTTTGTTAATCACGCACTGGTTAGCATGCACATCGACAATATTCGCGGCACTAACAGCCACCATATTGCTGAGACCGTTTTCAAGGCCTTTGGCCGTGCCGTACGCATGGCCATCGGCCCGGATCCACGCATGCAGGGCACTATCCCTTCCACCAAGGGTAGTTTATAATGACTTCTTTAATAAATTAGCAATTTGTAACTTTAAAATAAAAGATTATGTCCAGACAAATAAGCATTGCAGTCATTGATTACGGCATGGGGAATCTGCACTCTGTAGCCAAGGCACTGGAACACGCAGACAGCCAGGCTGATGTAAAAGTGACGGCTGACAAACAGGTTATTGCCAGCGCCGACCGTGTGTTATTGCCCGGAGTCGGCGCCATGCGGGACTGTATGGGCGAGATGCAATGTCTGGATCTGGTGGACACCATTAAACAGGCTGCAGCCAGCAAGCCATTTTTAGGGATCTGCATTGGCATGCAGGCCTTAATGACCCATAGTGAAGAAAACGGCGGTGTAGACTGCCTGAATATTATCCCCGGTAATGTGGAGCGTTTTGCCGATGATCTAAGCGATCCCACTGCCAGCGGCGATGAACATCTTAAAATCCCGCACATGGGCTGGAATCAGGTTCACCAGCAGATTAAACATCCGCTATGGCAGAATATTCCCCAGAACCAGCGTTTTTATTTTGTGCACAGTTATTTTGTGGTACCCCAGTCTCCTGATCCGGTGGCCGGCTCCACCGTATATGGTCATCCCCTGTGTGTAGCACTGGCAGCCGACAATATTTTTGCCACCCAGTTTCACCCGGAAAAAAGTGCCGATGCCGGCCTGCAGTTGTTTCATAATTTTATTAACTGGGACGGCAGTTATGATTGCTCTGCCTGTAGCTGATACCCTAAACACCAGAGACATTTTTTAGCTTTTAAGAGAACAGCAATGATTTTAATACCCGCAATTGATTTAAAAGACGGCCAGTGTGTACGTTTGCGTCAGGGACGTATGGAGGATGACACAGTATTTTCCAATAACCCCGTGGAAATGGCCGGACGCTGGTACGATGCCGGAGCCCGTCGTCTGCACCTAGTGGATCTTAACGGTGCTTTTGAAGGCAAACCCGTCAATGGCGAAATTATCCAGGAAATTACGAAAACCTATCCTGATCTGCCGGTAGAAATCGGCGGCGGTATCCGTACTGTAGAAACGGTGGAAGCCTACCTGGAGGCCGGTATGGCTTATGTTATTATTGGTACTAAAGCGGTGGAAGATCCAGATTTTGTCACTGAACTGTGTAAGCAGTTCTCCGGTAATATTATTGTGGGTCTGGATGCCATGGATGGAAAAGTCGCCATTAAAGGCTGGGCAGAAGTCTCCGATGTGGATTTATTTGACCTGTCCAGACGTTTTGAAGGCGACGGTGTGGATGCCATTATTTATACCGACATCAGCCGTGACGGCATGATGCAGGGTGCCAATGTGGAGAATACTACCAAACTGGCCCAGGCTATTAATATTCCGGTGATCGCTTCCGGCGGCATCCATGATCTGGGTGATGTGGAAGCCATTTGCAAGGTCGCTCATTATGGGATTTCCGGTGCCATTACCGGCCGGGCCATTTATGAAGGCACCCTGGATTTTGCCGAAGGCCAGAAACTGGCGGATAAACTAACAGCTTAACCAGATAAAGAGAAAAAGAATGGGGCTTGCTAAACGAATCATTCCCTGTCTGGATGTGGACAAAGGCCGGGTAGTTAAAGGTGTACAGTTTGTGAATATCCGCGATGCCGGCGATCCGGTAGAAGTTGCCCGCCGCTATAATAGCGAGGGGGCCGATGAACTGACCTTCCTCGATATTACCGCTACCCATGAAGGCCGTGACACCATTGTGCATGTCGTTGAACAGGTGGCTGGGGAGATTTTTATTCCTCTGACCGTAGGCGGCGGTATCCGTACGGTGGACGATGTCCGCCTGATGCTTAATGCCGGAGCTGACAAGGTGGCTATTAACTCAGCCGCCGTTGCTAACCCGGACTTTGTCCGCGAAGCAGCAGAAAAATTTGGCAATCAGTGTATTGTGGTGGCTATTGATGCCAAGCAGGTTGCAGGCAAGCCCGGTACGGATACTGAAAACGAAACGCCGCGCTGGGAGATTTTTACCCATGGCGGTCGTAAACCCACCGGCATTGATGCCATTGAATGGTCTAAAAAAATGGTATCCTACGGCGCCGGTGAATTACTCGTCACCAGTATGGACAATGACGGTGTTAAGAACGGTTTTGACCTGCCCCTGACCCGCACCATCAGCGACAATATCGCAGTACCGGTCATTGCTTCCGGTGGGGTCGGTAATCTGGATCATCTGGCCAAAGGCGTTCTGGAAGGTCATGCAGATGCCGTTCTGGCGGCCAGTATTTTCCATTTTGCCGAATACAGCATTGCCGAAGCCAAGCGACATATGGCAGAGCGTGGTATTGAGGTAAGACTGTGAAGAATAATCAGGAGCAGAGCTGGCTGGATGAATTAAAATGGGATGATCAGGGCCTAATCCCTGCCATTGCCCAGGATGAAAAAACCGGCAAAGTGGTGATGTTTGCCTGGATGAACCGTGAATCTCTGGCCATGACCCTAGATATGGGCCGGGCCGTGTACTGGTCCCGCTCCCGCCAGAAGCTCTGGCCCAAGGGTGAAGAGTCGGGGCATGTGCAAAAAATCAAGTCTATTCGTGTGGATTGTGACAAGGATGTGCTATTGTTAAGCATTGAGCAGATTGGTGGTATCGCCTGTCATACCGGCCGGGAAAGCTGTTTTTACTTTGAGCTGGATCCTGAAACAGCCCGGTGGCAGACAGTAGAACCGGTATTAAAGAACCCTGACGATATTTATAAATAAAGAGAATGAAATAACCGTGGATAATGATATTCTGGCACAGCTGGCCGCCACCTTGGAACAGCGTAAACAGGCGGATCCAAAATCATCTTATGTCGCCAGTCTGTATCATAAGGGCCAGGACAGTATTTTAAAAAAAGTAGGTGAAGAAGCTACTGAAACGGTGATTGCTTCCAAGGGCAGTAATAAGGATGAGATTATTTATGAAACGGCAGATTTGTGGTTTCATACTCTGGTAATGCTGTCTTATCATGGGCTGAGCCATGAGGATGTGTTGAATGAGCTGGGACGGCGGTTTGGGCTGTCGGGGATTGAGGAAAAAACCTCAAGGAAGGATAAGTAGGTTATTATGTAGCATCCCTGACCGTGACTGGCTGAAGGTGCTGCCTTTCCGAGGCACTCAAGTACATCCATGTATCGCTTTGTGAAAACATCCATGTTTTCAACCCCCCCGGAAAGGCAGCACCTTCAGCCAGTCACTCTAGGGTATTTCAATTTGAGCTATGAGGCTTTTAGTTAGTGTAGGGAGGGAAAAAAATGTCAGATTGTCTGTTCTGCAAAATAATCGCCGGGGATATTCCTGCAAATATTGTCTATCAGGATGATAAGATTCTGGTTTTCAGGGATATAAATCCGAAAGCGGATGTCCATTTATTAATGGTTCCTAAGAAACATGTGGAAAGTTTGGCTAAATTAAATGAATCTCATCATGACCTGATAGCCTATATGATGTTAAAATTGCCCGAATTGGCTGAAGCTCAGGGATTGTCGAGCGGTTTCAAGACAATTATAAATACCGGGAAAGAAGGTGGGCAGGAAGTGTTTCATCTTCATATTCATTTGCTGGGCGGTAAGAATCTGCCTGGATTTTAAGTACTCTCCTCCTTTAAATAAAGGAGATTGAGGGAGTTTAAATTTTAACTGTTTGTTAGTATGGGAGAATCCAATGGGATTTGGTGTTACTGAGTTATTAATTATTCTGGCCATTGTTCTGGTTTTATTTGGTGCCAAGAAGCTGCGTAATATTGGTGGTGATCTGGGTGGTGCTATCAAGAACTTTAAAACGGCTATGAAAGAAGAAGAAAATGCCCCTGAAGCATCCACCAAAACCACCGTACAACTGGATGAAAAATCCGGTGCAACCATTGAAGGTCAGGTAGAACACAGTTCTGAGAAAAAAGAACAGGTTTAATCTGTTTTTTTCCAACCATTTGTTTTATTCAGTCAGCAGTTCAGGCAAGGGTCTGACTGAACATTCTTATTCAGGGTATTATCTTTAGATATGTTTGATATTGGATTCTGGGAATTATCCCTTATTGGTATAGTCGCCTTACTGGTTATCGGGCCGGAGCGCCTCCCGGCTGTGGCTCGTACTGTGGGTAAATACGTCGGCAAGGCCAATCATTTTATTTCCAATATCAAGGAAGATATTAATAAAGAGCTCAAGGACGAAGATCTCAAGCACATTCTGGCCGAACAGCAAAAACTGGCCGAAGAATATAAAAATGCCGCCAGTGCCATGAACTCTACCGTTTCTTCTGAAACTGAATCACTGCGTGAAAGCGTACAGATGGACGGTTTGCTGGAAATTCAGGAGCCGGATGAGAATAAACCTACAAAAGGCAGTCCCGACACCTAAAGTAAACGAAAACCGTTCAGACAAACAGGCTGAAGCCGCTCACAGCACTGCATCCTCAGAATCCACCCCGGACAATACTTCTAAGGCTTCCTGAGAATTTAAAAGAAGACGATACAAAAGAGATTTTAATTTTATTTTATGAGTACATCACAGGCCGATCAGGAACCACCAATGGAACATGAACAACCGTTTATGAGCCATTTAATTGAATTACGTGACAGGATTCTGCGTATTGTTGTCGTGGTTATTGCCATTTTTATGGTGCTGTTCTTTTTTGCCAACGACCTGTACCACATTGTATCAGCACCCCTGCTGGCACAGCTGCCCGATGGCAGTACCATGATTGCCACCGGTGTGGCGGCGCCGTTTTTAACCCCGTTTAAGTTAAGTCTGGTCACTTCAATTTTTATTGCCATTCCCTTTATTTTTTACCAGTTCTGGTCCTTTGTGGCACCGGGCCTGTACCGCCATGAAAAACGTCTGGCTCTGCCTTTACTGGTGTCCAGTATTTTCCTGTTTTATGCCGGTATTGTATTTTCATTTTATGTAGTCTTTCCCCTGATGTTTGCTTTTTTCACTGCTACCACACCGGAAGGCGTGGCCATGATGACGGACATCAGTCAGTATCTCGATTTTGTCTTAAAAATGTTTTTTGCCTTTGGTCTGGCTTTTGAAGTACCCATTGTTACTATTGTGCTAACGATTACCGGTGTGACCAATGCCGATAAACTGGCAGAAAAGCGGCCTTATATTATTGTAGGCTCTTTTGTTGTCGGCATGCTGCTGACC